>CAZKPI010000010.1:0-8428 GCA_964554555.1 uncultured bacterium | reverse complement strand
AGGGGCCCGATGAAGTGCCATCGCACGGGGGTGTCGGCCAGCAGTCGCGCCTTGTCGCGCAGAACCTGGGGCCGGCTCTCGCCACAGAGGGTGTGGCCGGCGGCCAGCAGGTCCCGGATCACGTCGGCCGCCACCGTCTTGCTGACGGCCACCAGGCGGATGCCGGCGGGATCGCGGCCGACGCGGCGGGCGGCCTCGGCGATTCGTTCCCGGACCTGGCGGAGGCTGGCGGCGAGTTCCATGGGGCGGGGCTCCTGGGTGGAATGGGAAGCGGTCGGCTTCATCATACCGCCAATCCTGGCGGCCGGGCAACCAAAGTGGTGGTCGTCAAGGCCGGCGGCGTTCAGTCGGCGGGGAGGGTGCGGGTGCGGAAGAGGTTGACGCTGTAGGGGATCACCGGCAGGCGGTCGAGGGCGGCCGGGGTCCATTTGACCTGGACGCCGTCGCGGCCGGCGTAGTTCAGCCACCGCTGGAGGTTGCCTTCCAGGCAGGCGCCGGTGATCTCGAGGCGCAGGGGACTGCGGACCAGGACGCCGGCGGGTTCGACGGGGGCGCCGCTCCCGGCGGGCTTCGACCATGTGCCGTACCATCCCGCGCCGGGTTTGTACAGGGAAGCGTTGATCAGCCAATAGGCGGCCGCCGCGGCGAAATCGGGGCCGGCGTTCTTTTCGGCGATGACCTTCTCCAGGTCGGTGGTCGACAGGCCGACGCCTTCCCCCGCGACGAGGAAGACGTGGTAGTGGGCGTCGGGGTTGACTGAACCGGTGAGGAAGATGTGGCGCGGGGTGACGATGACCAGGTCGCCGCCGATCTCGCCGCGCAGGTAGATGGAGCTCTCGGAGAACAGGATCCGCGCGCCTTTCAGGGAGGCGGTGTCGAGGTTGTTGACCTCCTGGTAGCGCGGGGCGGTGGACAGGACGATGTGCCGGTCATCCTCGACGTCCTGCTCGGGCAGGACCGAGGTGGGGGTCAGGTAACTCTCGGAGTATTCCTTGTGGGTGCCGGGGTGGAAGTCCACCTCCAGCGGTTCTCCGCGCAGGAAGCCTTTTCCGGAGGCATCGACGTAGATGCCCTGCTGTCGGGCGAAGGTGCGCAGAGCAGCAAAATCGGGGCGCCAGGACTGCCGGTAGGCGGTGGCCGGCTGGGTGTCCCGGTCGACGAACCAGTTGGCGGGGTTCTCGCCTTCGCGGCTGTCGGCGGCGGCCTGCACCCGACGGCTGGAATGGAGGGCCAGCACAGCGTCCGGGGTCTGGATCTGCGGCTTGCCGTTGGTGCGGCGGTAGAGGTAGAGGGCGGTCTGGACGGGACCCCAGAAGGTATACGAGTCGACGACCAGGGGGGTCAGGCAGTAGAGCGGGCCGTAGCAGGGGGAGACGCCGCTGCGGGACCAGGAGCGTCCGTAGTTGCCGGTGAGTCCGGAGGTGCCGGCAGGCGGAGCGAACGGATCCTTCCCCTCGGGCCTGAACATCTGGTACAAAAGGGCCGGGGAGTGGCAGAGCCCGGTGGGGGTGAGGTCACCGGCGGCGAACAGGGCGGCGTTCGCCGCGACGAACTTGTCAAGGCCCTTGGCGAGGGTGATCCAGGGCAGAAGCGGCTGGCCGTAGAAGTGCTGGTTCAGGCTGTTGACCACGGCAAACTGCCGGGCCAGGTTGGTGACCGCCGCCACGCCGGTGGAGCGGAACCGGAAGCGGCCCGCCCGTCCCTCGGCGGTGATCGAGAACAGGTTGCCCTCGTCGTGGAGCGGGGTTTCGGGCCGGTCGAGCTCGGGGATCTTTTTGATCTGGGTGATCCGGAAGGCGGCGTCGCCGCGCAGTCCAGCGCCGGTCCAGCGGTCCATGGGGATCCGCGCCAGGAAGGTCTGGGTGAGCTCGTCCCCCGAGTCGGGCGAGGGAAAGGCGGCGGCCAGGGTGTCGTGCATCGCCTGGACGGCGGCCTGGATCCCGCTCTCGGCGGCGAGGGCGGCCTGCATCTGGGCGACGCGCTCCAGGGCGAGATCCCGGTCGGCGAGGTAAACCCGGACGCCCAGGGCGGCCACCAGCAGGATGGTGAAGGCCGCCATCACCATGACCGGGAAGGTGGAATCGCGCATCGCCAGGGGTACTCTCATAGGTTCCTCAGGTGGATGGTGCGCCGGAAGGTCCGGACGACGGTCGGGTCCATGGGGGTGGGAACCTTGCAGGTGATCCGGAGCAGGCTGGGTCCGAGCCGTTCGAAGGATCCGGCCTGCAGGCCCGGCACGAGGGGGTTGTCGAACGGCCCCAGCGGCCGGGGGGCCATGGTTCCGGAGGCGTTGCGGACGACGTGGATCAGGCCGCCCTCGGCAAACTCGAATCCCTCCTCCTCGAGGGAAGGGGGAAGGGACCCGCTGGGGGCCGCCCGCCGGAAGAGGCAGGCCTTGTCGGCACCGGCAAACGGCCCGGTCAGGGTGACGGCATTCTCGAGGTCGCGGGCCACCAGGTCGAGCACCGATTCGACCCGTTGCAGCCAGGCGGCTTGCGACTGGGCGGCCCGCATGTCGCGCGAGGACAGGAAGAAGAAGAAGATGGAGGCGCCGCCGGCGATGGCCAGGAAGAAGAGAAACAGGCCCATCTCCCAGACCGCGAGGCCGCGGCGGCCGGCGATGGACAGGCGGCGGCAAGGCCGGCGGCGGTCTGCGCTCATGGCCGGGTCCTTCCTACCAGGGTTTCCAGGGTCAGGTATTTGCGGAAGACGGAGACCCCCCAACGGACCTGGGCCCGGACGACGGTCAGGTTGGGGAGGTCGAGATGAGGCCGATATTCGATACTGCCTTCGAGAGACAGGTCCTCGCCGCCGGGGATGGCGGTGAACGGCTGGTCGGACAGGGTGCCGGCGCCGGGCCGGGCGAGGGCTTCGGCCATCAGGTTGCCCAGGGCGACGGCGGCCCGATGATGGGAGTCGGAATCGACCATGGGGATGGCCCGGATCGACCACAGCTGGATGAAGGGCCAAAGGAAGAAGGTCAGGATGCCGACATACAACAACCATTCGAATGTCGTGCGGCCTCGTTCCTTCATGCGTCTCCTTGCGAGGGGCTCCGGCCCCGGCGGCTGGTCAATTGTTGATGGCCGCGAACTCCTCGAGTTCCTTGACATACCGTTCGGCCATGGTGATCTTTTCCTCGTCCTTGGTGGCCATCATGTATTTCCGCCAGGCGGCAATGGCCTCCTGGTGCTGTCCCAGGCGCTCGTAGATGATGGCCAGGTTGTAGATGGCCTTGTCCAGGAAGGGGTCCTCGCGCAGGGCCGCCTGGTAGGCGTCGATGGCCTCGTCGTAGCGGCGCTCCAGGTCGAGGAGGCAAGCCAGGTTGTAAAGGGCCTGCGTGTTGCGGGGGTAGATGTTGAGGATATCCTGATAGGCCCGGATAGCCCCTTCCACGTCCTGGTTCTGGAACAGCCGGTAGGCGGCATTCAGTTTCTGGGAGAGGGCGGAAGGGATCACGGGCATGGCCTTGACGACTTTCTTGTAGGTGGTACGGTATTCCGGCAGGCCGTGGCGATACTGGTTGTAGTAGTGCCTGACCTTGGTCACGTAGTTCCTCGTTTCGCGGAAGGGGGGCACCCCCCCATACTGATCGACCCGGCCGGGGCCGGCATTATAGGCCGCCAGGGCATGATCGAGGTTGCCGGCGAAGCGGTCGAGCATCATGCGCAGGTAGCGGGCACCGCCCTTGATGTTCTCGAGGGGGTCGAAGGGATCATGACAGCCGACCAGACGGGCAGTCGAGGGGATCAACTGCATCAGCCCGCGGGCCCCTTTGGAGGACACGACGGTGGGGTCGAAATCCGATTCGACCTTCACCACCGACTTGATCAGGTAGGGATCGAGCCCGTAGAGCCGGGCGGCCTGGTTGATGTAGGAACTGAAGGTCTCGTCGTTGGGCAAGAGGATCTTCTGGGGGGCCATCTCGGCCAGGATCTGGATGGAGCCGCCGGCGGCCGGGAGGTCCGGTCCGGCGCGGTCCTTCCTGGTCGTGACGACGATCTTGTACTTCTTGTTGGGGGGATTGTCGGTCAGGAACAGCCTGCCTTTGTCATCACGATAGGAATAGATGGCTCCCTGGGCCGTCACTCCACAGAACCCCAGCCAGCAGGTCAAGACTATCAGCGCGATTCGGCGTTCCACCGTCGTTCCTCCCTTGGCGAATGAGGAGAATGCAGTTCATCCCCCCTATCGACGGGTTTTTCCCTTTTCCTTAGGTGCAAAGGCCAAACAGGTGGGAGGCGCCCCTGATCGGACCAGGAAAAAGAGAACCCCTGGCGGGTTGACCGAACCGAGAGGGGGCATGGGCTTGGGGCAAGGGGTGGGCTGGGGACAAGGGAACTGACCATCATCATGAGGCTCGCCTGGAAAGGGCCAAAGGGGACCATCCCACGGATGAACGCGGATGGGCAGAGATCACGCGGAACGGAAGCCGCGGGATGGGCACGGCCGGGTGGATGGGGCATCGGCCAGACGGGATGCAGTGCGGCATGGGAGGAGGGAAACCGGGCACCTGCCCGGTTCCCGGAGGCGAGAAGGTGAAACGGCCGGAAAAAGGAGCGGGCACCCAAAGGGGTGCCCGGGGGGTCGCAGGGGCGGGTCAGCGGGCGGGTTGGCCCAGGTTTTCCCAGCTCAGGACGCAGGTGGTGAAATGCCACTTCTCGTCCTCGTTCGCCTCTTTTCCGCTGAGGAGGGCACCGGCGATTTTTTCGCACAACCAGCATTCCCGTTTCTGGGTCTTATACACCTGCAGGATTTCCTGGATTCCAGGACTCTGTTCTGGAGCGGGGACCAGCGTGAGCTTGGGCTTTTCAGCGACAGGTTCAGGATTGGCGGGAGCAACGGAGCCGGAATGCACAGCCTGCACGGGTTGGGCAATGGTCATGGATACCTCGCTGGGGGGGGGTAGGGTTCGGGGTAGCGGAAAAGTGGGGCTATTATAGGGAATGCACGGGGCCTTGGCAAACCCGGAGAAAACTTTTTTTTCGGCTGTTGATGCGGGTTTGACGGAAATGGGCAGGGGGCTCCCCACGGCCGTGAGGCAAACCGGGAGATTTTTCCGTGCCCTCCTGGGATTTTGAGCCTGAAGGGGCCTGGTTCTTCCCATCGGGCGGGCGCTCAAGAAATTCCCTCGGAATACCGGGGGGGGGAATCGTCATCGAACCGCCGGAGGGCATCCAGCAATTGCTGTTCCAGGTGCTGGCGGATGGCGCCCTGGGCCTTTTCCACCAGGCGGCGGCGGGCCGGCAGGATGCTGGCGGTGGGAGGGTCGCGACGGGGATCGACGACCTTGTTCTGTTCTCTGAGATAGGCCAAAAGATCGATCATGGTTCACCTCGCGGCAATGGTGTCTCCCTCTATCGGGAGGTGGCGAGGTTCTGTTGACAGGTCAAGAAGGGAAAACGGAGCACCGGTTCGGCGGGGTCCGGGGGTGCGGGCGCAGGGATTCAGCGGGGAATGGCCTTCAGGACGGCTTCGTGGAGAGCTTTGTCGGCCGAGGCGAGCAGGCCGTGGTGGTGCAGGGGGTGCTTCGGGTCATAGGTGAAGGGGTGCCCCAGGAGGTCGCTCACTTCCCCTCCTGCCTCGGTGAACAGGAGTTCCGGCCCGGCAATGTCCCAGGCCTTGGTCGAGTTGGAATCGTTGAGGTAGAAGTGGGCTTCCCCGGCGGCGATGGCCATCAGCTTGAGACCGACCCCGCCCCGCTGAAGGATCCCGCCGGACCCCAGGCGGGCGACGACGTCCTGGGCGAGCCGGCTGGGGTGGGAACGGCTGAGGGCCAGCACGGGCGGGCCGGTGCGGGGGGGGATGGTGATCCTTTCCCAGTCTCCGGCCCCGGACTGCCGATAGCAACCCTTCCCTCTGGCCGCGACGAACAGGCACGGCACGGTGGGCTGAAGGACGACCGCCAGTTCGAGCCGGCCTTCCCTGGCCAGGCCGACCTGGATGGCGAACTCCCCGTTGCGCTTGATGAACTCCTTGGTGCCGTCGATCGGGTCGATGAACCACGTGCGCTGGTTTCCGGCGGGGCACCAGTTGCGCAGGCCCTGTTCCTCGCTGAGGGCGGCATCCGCCGGGAAACGCTCCAGCAGGGATGAGACGAGGAGACGGTCGGCCGCCTGGTCGGCCTGGGTCACCGGTTCCTCGCCTTTCTTGTAGGAAACTTCGAACCCCGAGCGGTAGATCCGGAGGATTTCTTCGCCCGCAGAACGCACCACCCCGACCACGAAGGCGAGGTCGGGGTGGATGGCGGGCGTGGCCATCAGGCTTCGGCGGGTTTGTCCAGGGGGACCCGGGTGGTCCAGTGGAAGCGGTCTTCGAGTTCGCCGTACTGGATGCCCCGGAGGGTGTCGTACATCTTCTTGCTGAGCGGGCCCACTTTGCGGTTGCCCACGACGTAGTCCTGCTCGCGGTACCGCAGACTGCCGACCGGGGAGATGCTGGCCGCCGTGCCGGCCCCGAAGATCTCGGTGACCGACCCGGTCGTGATGCCGCCGCACACTTCGTCGATGGAGATGGCCCGCTCCTCGGTCTTCAGACCCATGTCCTTGGCCAGGGCGAGGACGCTGTCGCGGGTGATGCCCGGCAGGATACTGCCGTTCAGGGCGGGGGTGACCAGGCGGTCGCCGAACACGAAGAAGATGTTCATGGCGCCGACCTCCTCGACGTAGCGGTGCTCCTGGCCGTCGAGCCACAGAACCTGCGCACAGCCCTTCTCGCGGGCGGTCCGGCCGGCCAGCAGGCTGGCGGCGTAGTTGCCGCCGGTCTTGGCTTCGCCGGTGCCCCCCCGGGCGGCGCGGGTGTATTCATCCGAAACGTAGAGGCTGATGGGGTTGAACCCTTCAGCATAGTAGGGCCCGACCGGGCTCAGGATGACGAGGTAGAGGTAGCTCGAGGCGGCCCTGACGCCCAGCGTGGTATCAGCGGCGATCATGAACGGCCTGATGTAGAGCGAGGCCCCCGAGGTCGAGGGAACCCACCGTTCCTCGAGGCGCACCATCATCTCGATGCTGGCGAGAAAGTCGGACTCGGGGATGGTGGGCATGCACATGCGCGCCGCCGACCGGTTGAACCGCTTGGCGTTCATCTCGGGGCGGAAGAGGTTGATCTCGCCTTTTTTCGTGCGAAAGGCTTTCAGCCCTTCGAAGATCTCCTGGGCATAATGCAGGACGATGGTCGACGGCTCCATCGGAATGGGGGCCAGTTTCTTGATCTCGGGGTTGTGCCACCCATCGACCTCGGTATAGGTCATGACGAACATACGGTCGGTGAACAGCTTGCAGAAACCCAGTTCGTTGGGGTTGGTGAAGAGAGGCTTGAGCTCCCCTTTTTTGAGGGGTTGGATTCGGATCTTCATCTCCGTCCTTTCCTTGTTCCGGCGGTATCGCCTGTATTGACGTTCCGGCCGGGGTCCATTATACGCCCCCCCCACCCCCCACGCAACCCGGGAACGACCGGGCCGGCGGCCTCCTTGGCGCACTGGTGGGCTCTGGGCGCCGACTCGCGTGGAACCGGCCGGGATCGTTCGGCCTTCCCGGCCGGACCAGCCGTCGTTCCGGTCAAGCCCGGGGCAGGGCCAGGCGGATGGCCTTCAGTTCCGTCAGCAGGTCTTCGAGACGGTCGAGAGGAAGGATGTTCTCGGCGTCGGAAGGAGAGCGCGCCGGCTCGGGATGGACTTCGAGGAACAGCCCGTCGACACAGCCGGTGGCCATGGCGGCGCGGGCCAGGTGCGGGATGAACTCGCGCTGGCCGCCCGTTCTGTCGCCCGCCCCGCCCGGCAACTGCAGGGAATGGGTGGCATCGAAGACCACCGCGTCGGCCCAGCCCTTCATGACGGGGAAACTGCGCATGTCGACGACCAGATTGCCGTAACCGAACGAGGCGCCCCGCTCGGTCAGCATCACCTTGGCGGGGGAGGCGGCCCGGATCTTCTCGACGATGTGGCGGGTATCCCACGGGGAAAGGAACTGGCCCTTCTTGACGTTGATGATGGCGGCGGCGCGCGCGGCCGCCAGCACCAGGTCGGTCTGCCGGCAGAGGAAGGCCGGGATCTGCAGGATGTCGCAGAGGCGGGCGGCCGGCTCCGCCTGGGCGGGCAGGTGCACGTCGGTGACAAGGGGCAGGCCGACCGTCTCGCGAACCTCATGCAGGATGGCGAGCCCCGCCTCCAGGCCGGGGCCGCGGAACCCGCGTCCCGAGGTGCGGTTGGCCTTGTCGAAACTGGCCTTGAACACGGCAGGCAGGCCCAGGCGGGCGGCCGCGTCCCGCACGGTGCGGGCGATCAGCAGGGCCTCGTCGCGGTCCTGCAGGACGCAGGGGCCGGCCATGATGAAGAATGGCCCGGCGAGGAGGTCCGCCAGGGACAGGCGTGCCGACCGGGCGGCGGCCGGAACCGCCCCGTCGGGGCTCCGGTTGGCGGTTGCGGCCGCCG
>CAZKPI010000009.1:20683-26022 GCA_964554555.1 uncultured bacterium | reverse complement strand
CGGCCTGCCGCCGGGCGGTGATGTCGCGGGTGAAGACCAGATGGGCATCCTTCCCCTCGAACCGGATCTGGACGGCCGTAGTCTCGACGGGGACCCGTTCCCCGTTCAACCGGAGGTAGACCTGCTCCATGAGGGGGGCGGGTTTCCCGGTCTCGCGCTGGAAGCGGATTCGTTCCTCGATGGTGAGGTGGAACTCGGGGGCGATACGTTGCATGAAATCGGTTCCGACCAGGTCCTCCGGGCCTTTCGCCCCGAACAGGGCCACGGCGGCCGGATTGAGATAGAGGAACCTTCCCCCGGCTTGGACGAACACCGCTTCGGGAGCCCATTCGATCAGGGCCCGGAACCTGGCCTCGCTTTCCCGCAGGGCTTCTTCAGCCTGCCGCTGTTGGAACAACATCCAGACCCCGTCCAAAAACAGCCGGGCCTGACGTTCATCCGCCTCTCCATAGTTCGTGGCCTTGTTGGCCAGCCCGACCAGCATCACCACCCGACCATCCCGCAGGACGGGAACCCCCATGAACCGGGTCAGGGCGACATGACCGGCCGGGCACCCCTTGATCATCGGGTCGGGGCGGTCATACTCGTTGACGATGATGGTCCGGTGCTGGCGGATGGGTTCCGCCCACAGTCCCGCTGTCTGGATCGCAAAGACGACCGGCTTGTCCGTCATGGCGCATTCGGCCATGGCCATGGCCGACCACTGGTGGGCCGACATCGTCCCCGCCGCCTCATCGATGAATCCGATGAACCCCAGGCGACTGCCGGTGAGCCGGACGATTTTCTCGAGAGCGAACGCGACGATCTGGTGGGGTGGTCCCTGGTGTCTGGAAAACAGGGCCAGCATGGCGGCCGCCCGTTGTTCGTCGGCCATTCGGGCAACTTCCGCCCGGCGTCGCTCAGTGATATCGCGTATGCTTGCTTGGATGGCGGTGCACCCATCCAGCTCCATCCTGGTCAGCCGGATCTCGGCGGCAAACTCTTCTCCGTCCAGGCGGCGGTGCATCCATTCGAAAGAATGGGTGCCCTTTTCCATGGCCAGCCGGATCATGGCTTTGCCAAGTTCTTCCGATGACTCGCCGCCGGGTTGGTGAGATGGGGACACATCCCATGGACTGACGGCAAGGAAAGACTCGAGGCTGGAGGCCCGAAACATGGCCAGGGCCGCCGGATTCGCCTGGCAGAAATTCCATCGGCCTGGGTTGATCACCATGAGAGCATCAGAGGAACCCTCGAACAGCGACCGAAAGCGCTGTTCGCTGACTTTCAGGGCCTGATGACTCTGGGCAAGGGATTCATACAGCCGCTTCTGGCTGTAGGCATGGGTCAGAAAGGCCAGCCCCACGACCAGCGCTGACAGAAGAAGCGCGAATCCGGTGATCGCCCAGGCTTCCCTCATCAACTGGGAAAAGACTTCCTGGGAGTCGATTTTCGAGACGAGAAACCATGGAGAATCCGGGACAGGGCGGACATCCGCGAGCACCTCTACCCCACGATAGTCTTTGCCCTCGAAGATGCCCGTCTTCCCGAGGACGGCCTGGGCCGCAGGAAGGTCCGCCTGGGAAAGGGGCAGTCGCAAAGTGAGGGGCGGCGCCGGGCGGTGACGCAAGGAAGTGAGGAACACCACCTCTTCCCTCTCCCGCCGTACGAGGAGGATCTCGGCAGTAGGACTGGGAGTGACCCACCTTTGAAGGTGTGGGAAGAGAGTCTTCTCCGGGGCGGTTCGCAGGACCAGGGCCGCGAGTGGGACTCCATCAGGTCCAGGGATGGGGGCGACGGCATCGAGGTGGAGGGCCCCGCAGGACGGGCAACGGAAGATATCACCGAGCCTGACGGTTCTGGAGGCGAGCACCTCGGACAGAAGGTGCGCGGTTGGGGGTGGAAGCTGGCTGGAATCCGTCTCCAGGGAAAGGAGGATTTTCGAGTCCGTCCCTGCCACGATCAGATCCTGAAACTCTTCCCCGTCCCTGAACTCTCGCAGGCGGTTGGTCACGGCTTCCCGTCGGAGTTCATCACTGGGGGATGCCAGCCAGGCGCCTATCAGGCTGGGAAGGATGCCCGTGGAGTTCAATCGGGCGTAAGTCAGTCGTTCCTGCCGCCAGATGAGCAATCTGGCGACCTTCTCCGAGGCGATGGCCTGGAGTTCCTCGTGCTTCCGTGCCTGGGCGTTTTGCGATTCCTGCCAATACACCAGACCGCCGGTGAGGCCGATCAGAATGACCGCACCCACGGCAATGACCCACAAGGGCCGGGGAAGGTCTGGGAAACGGTTGGTCGTCATCGGTTTTGCGGGTCTAATGGTGGACGTCCGGTCGCTTCCACCTGTGTTTCCCTGGGAGGAAAAGGAAGGACCCGAAATCCGGAAAAACCTGAGGTGGGGGCCATCTCTTTCGCAGGCCCTTATGCTCTCTTGATTCCATTATAGCATGGATCATCGGGGAACCTTGCGGGTGCGGTGGCTGGACTTTTTCGAAGAGACGGCGGTTGTAGAACCAACATCCGAAGTGTGATACATTGCGAGAGGTGAGGAGGGGGAGCCTGTTGTGGTGACAGCCCCCCGGCGGGAGGTATGATGGCCGATTCGAGCCCGGCGGTAGCTTTCGGCCCGGAAATCATTGAGACGGCCCAGAGTGTGGTCGTGGTTCTGCGACCCGACCTGACCGTTCTTTATTGGAACAATCGGGCGGAGGAAGTGACCGGCATTCCCCGGGAGGAGGTCACCGGCCGTCACGTCAAACCGCTGTTTCCCGCCTCCTGCCAATCCCAGCTTCTGGACGTCCTGACGCGGGTCGAAACCAGCTCGGTTCCCGTGCGCAATGCGGAGTTCCCCCTGCTCACCCGCTTTGGGGTGGAACGCTCCATCCTCTGGAACTTTTCCCGCATCAACGCGGTCAATCTGGGGCCGGTTCTTCTCGGCGTCGGCCGTGATCTCACCGAGAAGTTGGAAGCCGAAGCGCAGAACCGTCAGAAGAGCGAGTTCCTGCAAACCGTCATCACCTCGATGACCAACCCCTTCCTCGTCGTGAACCGCGACCATTCCGTGGCCATGGCCAATGCCGCCGCCCGGCAGGCAGGCTTTCCCTGCGGCCGGGAGACGCTCCCGGTCGCGGCCGATGGCCGGGGAAGGTGTTCCTGCCCGCATGTCCCCTGTCCGGTAGACCTGGTTTTTTCGACTGGCCAGGCGGCCCAGGTCACCATCGATGTTGGCCCCACGGCACCCGAAGGCCGGTTCTACGACGTGCATGCCTTTCCCGTCCAGGGGACCGGCGGGGGCGTCCAGCAGGTCATCCTGTCCGCCTTCGATGTGACCGCCCGTCGGCGCATGGACGAAGCCTTGCGCGACAGCGAGGAGCGCTTCCGGGCCATCAGCCGGTCGGCCCAGGATGCCATCATCATCATGGACAACGCCGGTTTGATCTCCTTCTGGAACCCCGCCGCCGAGAAGATTTTCGGGTACACGGCCGGGGAAGCGACGGGCCAGCCTTTGCATGACCTCCTTGCCCCCACGGAGATGCGGTCGGAGCAGAAAAGAGCCTTCCCCGACTGGCAGGCCACGGGGCGCGGGGGGGCCATCGGAAAGACGCTGGAACTCCCCGCCCTGCATAAGGACGGCCGCCGGATCACCATCGAACTGTCCCTCGCGTCGGTGATGATGCAAGGTGCCTGGCAGGCCGTCGGCATTGTCCGGGACGCCACCGCGCGACTGCAGGCGATGCACGCCTTGCACACCAGCGAGCGGCAGTTCCGCCTGATGTTCGAATGCGTGCAGACCGGGCTTCTGGTCATCGATGCCCAAACCCACCAGATCATCGAGGCCAACCCGGTGGCGTGTTCCCTGCTCGGCCGTTCCCGCGACCTGGTGATCGGACAGCTCTGCCATACGTTTGTCTGCCCCGCCCAGAAAGGCCGTTGCCCGGTCACCGACCTGGGGCAGACTCTCGACCATTCCGAGCGGTGCGCCCTCCATGCCGACGGGCGGGAGGTGCCCATCCTCAAAACCGTGGTTCCCATCGAATGGCACGGCCGCCCCTGCCTGCTGGAGAGCTTTGTGGATATCTCCCAGCGCATCGCCGCCGAAAGGGCCATGCAGCAGGCCAAGGAGCTGGCCGAGTCGGCCAACCGTGCCAAAAGCCAATTCATTGCCAACATGAGCCACGAATTGCGCACTCCCCTCAACGCCATCATCGGCTACGCCGAAATGCTCAAGGAAGATGCGGAAGCCCGCCCCGATCCTCAGGCGGCGGGCGATCTGGCCAAAATTTTGCAGGCCAGCCACCACCTGCTCAGCCTGATCAACCAGATTCTCGACCTCGCCAAGATCGAGGCTGGCAAGCTGGTGGTCTCGCCTGAGGCCATCCCGGTCGATTCCCTGCTCGAGGCGGTGCGGACCACCGCCAAACCCTTGGCGCAGGCCCGGGGCAATACGTTCTCTGCCGTGGCCCTCCCCGGCACCGGGGCGGTGCGCGCCGATCCGCTCCGTCTCAAACAGATCCTGTTCAACCTGGTCAGCAATGCCTGCAAATTCACCTCGTCGGGGATCGTTGCTGTATCTGCCTCCCGGGAAACCGGCCCGGCGGGGCCGCGCATCCGTTTCTCCGTGTCTGATACCGGCATCGGCATGGCCCCCGACCAGCTCGCCTCCCTGTTCCAGGATTTCTCCCAGGTTGACGATTCCATCACCCGCCGATTCGGCGGGACCGGCCTCGGTCTCGCCATTTCCCGGCGGCTCGCCCGCCTGATGGCCGGCGACATCACCGTGACCAGCGAACCGGGGCGCGGTTCGACCTTCGTGGTCGACCTGCCCGCCGTCTGACAGCCGGAGTCCACGCCATGCGAAGTGTCCTGGTGGTTGATGATCACGATTCGACCCGCGACATCCTCGAGCGGCGATTGACCCGGGCGGGTTGCCGGGTTCGCGCCCTGGCCGAGGGCCGGGAGGTCCTGGCCACCGTGCGTCAGGAACACCCCGATCTCGTCATCATGGATGTTCGCCTGCCGGATGCCGACGGTCTCGAGCTCACCCGACAGCTCAAGGCGGACCCCGAGACCGCCAAAATCCCCGTGGCCATCCTCACCGCCTCTGCCCGTGACGAGGATGCCCGCCTCGCCTGGGAAACTGGATGCGACGCCTTCCTCACCAAGCCGTTCGAATGGGCCTCCCTCTGGGAGAGCCTGCAACGGCTGTTTCCCCCCTCCCCCCCGGGAGACAGCCGATGAGCCGCGAGGGTGCCGCGCGCGCCGCCCCGGTGATCCCGGCGGCTGGTCTGGAGATCCTGGTCGTCGATGACGAGGAACTCAACCGCGACATGCTGGGCCGCCGGCTCCAGCGGGCCGGATAC
>CAZKPI010000009.1:20443-20662 GCA_964554555.1 uncultured bacterium | reverse complement strand
ACGGGCGCGCCGCGCTCGACGCGGTTGGGCGCGGCCTGCCGGCGGCCGTCCTGCTCGACGTCATGATGCCGGTCCTCGACGGCATGGCCGTGTTGCGCGACCTGCGCCAGCGGTTCTCTCCCCACCAACTGCCGATTTTGATGGTCACGGCCCGGGAGGCCGGGGAACAGGTGGTCGAGGCCCTGCAGGCGGGGGCCAACGATTACGTGACCAAGCCGA
>CAZKPI010000009.1:12047-20433 GCA_964554555.1 uncultured bacterium | reverse complement strand
GCCCGTCCTTCTCGCCCGCCTGCGCACCCATCTCGCTCTCCGGGAGGCCCATTTCGAACTGGCCGCCCGCGATCGCCGCAACCGCCTCGAGCTGGAGATTGCCGGCCACGTCCATCGTCGCCTGTTCCCGGCTCTTGCCCCGACCATCGCCGGGTTCGAGGTGGGGTTCGCCTCTTCCCCGGTCGCCGCCATCGGCGGCGATTTCCTGGATGTCGTAGCCGATCCGTTCGGTCTCTTCGTGGGTGACATCTCCGGACATGGGGTGGCGGGGGCCCTCCTGACCGCCCTCCTCAAGTCGATGATCCAGGCCGAGTTCCGGGGCGGAGGCCCCCCGGCCGACGCCTTCCGGCGGCTCAACGATCGAATTGCCGCCGACTTTCCCGAGGGCATGTTCGTCAGCGGCGTGTTCCTCGGGCTGTCGTCCGACCGCTCGACCATCACCTTCCTCAGCGGCTGTCCCGATCCCGGGTTGATTCTGGCCCCTGATGGAACCTGGCGGGCTCTTCCTCAGGGGGCCCCGGTCCTGGGAATGTTCTCCGGCGACGACCTGCCGGAAGGGGGTTTTCCCGCCTGTGATCTCCAATTGCAGGCCGGGGAAACCCTTGTCGTTGTCACCGACGGACTTCTCGAAGCCCATTCCCCCGATGGTCGCCCCCTGACCCTTGCCGGTCTGGGGACCTTCCTCACCGGGTCCGGGACGGCTGTGCCCCAGGCCATCGCGGAAGGCCTCCTGGCCGCGGTGCGCACCTGGTGCGGCCCGGCCGGGCCCGAGGACGACCTGATGTGCCTGGCCCTCCGAAGGCTTCCGGCCCCTGCCCCGGCCAAGCCGGCCTGACCCTGGTCCCGCCCTTCTGACCCGGGCGCTGGGCCCGAGGCGGCTGGGTTTTGCCCCTCCTGCCCGGACAGCGCGTTCAAAGCTGGTCCGCCTCCTGGGTGCCCGGGAAAAGACAGCGCCGCGGGAATGGCCTCCCCCGCGGCGCCGGGGGAAGTCGGGCCGTGCTTACTGGGGGCTGAACATGTCCTTGCCCACCCCGCAGGTGGGGCAGGTCCAGTCGTCGGGCAGTTTCTCGAACGGGACGTTGTCGTGTTCGGCCGGGTCGTAGACGTAGCCGCAGGCGTCGCAGACGTACTTTTTCATGGGTGCGTTCCTGGCCTTGGCCTCAGTAGGCTTCCACGAACATCTGGAAGTAGTCGCGGGGATGGTCACAGACCGGGCAGGTGCCGGGGGCCTCGTTGCCCTCGTGGACGTGGCCGCAGTTGCGGCAGATCCAGGCGGTCTTGGTCTCCTTTTTGAACACCATCTGCTTCTTCACGTTGTCGGCCAGCTTGCGATAGCGGGCTTCGTGCCGCTTCTCGACCAGGCCGATCATCTTGAAGACGGTGGCGACATCCTTGTACCCTTCCTCTTCGGCGATCTTGGCGAAATCCTTGTAGATGGCGGTCCACTCTTCCTTCTCGCCATCTGCCGCATACTGCAGATTCTTCGCGGTGTCGGCGAACGCGACCGGGTAGCCGCCGTCGGTGATCATGACCACCTGCTCGTTCATGCCGTGCTTCAGCAGGGCCTTCATGAACAGCTTGGCGTGCTCCTTCTCGTTTTCGGCGGTCTCGGTGAAGATCTCGGAGATCTGGTGATACCCTTCCTTGCGGGCCACTGACGCGTAGTAGGTGTAGCGGTTGCGGGCCTGGGATTCCCCCGCAAAAGCCTTCATCAGATTGCCGCAGGTCCTGGAATTCTTGAACTCGGCCATGGAAAACCCTCCTCATAAGGTGTGGTGGTGGGGTGAATCGATCGTCTGCCCCTGGCTTTGGAAAAACCAAGGTTGAAAACAGTATACCGAGGTTGCGAGGGAAATTCAAACCAGGGCCAGAAGCCAGAACGACGGATGGGTGAATGATTCTCGTCGCCACCCCCCCTTGCCCGAAACCAACCCCCAGGAAGGCGACCGGGCCGGAGGCGGCTGTCAGGGGGAAGGGGCGTCCAGCGCCGACCGGATCTTGGCGGCCAGTTCTTTCGGGGTGAAAGGCTTTTGCAGGAAGAACATCCCCTCCTCCAGGACCCCCTGGCGGGCGATGACGTCAGCGGTGTAGCCCGACATGAACACTCGCCGCAAGTTCGGGTGGAGGGCGAGCAACTGTTTGGCGAGGTCACGGCCGTTCATCTCGGGCATGACCACATCGGTCAGCAGAAGATCGATCCGGTCGCGGTGCGAGCGGGCGAGGTGGAGGGCTTCGGCGGGGGTCTGGGCGGCCAGAACCTGGTACCCGAGGCCGGTCAGCATCTTGCGGATAAGCGCGAGCAGGGGCATCTCGTCCTCGACGAGGAGGACGGTTTCCCCCCCCGTCCGTGTCGCCGGCGGGGCCAGCTCGGGGGTTGGCGTCGCGACGGGTTTCTGGTGGCGGGGAAGAAGGATGCGGAAGGTCGACCCTGCTCCCGGTTGGCTGTCGACCGTGATGAACCCTTCGTTCTGTCGGATGATACCGTAGATGGTGGCCAGTCCCAGGCCGGTTCCCCGGCCCACCTGCTTCGTGGTAAAGAACGGCTCGAACAGATGGGCCAGCGTGGCCTGGTCCATGCCGGCGCCGGTGTCGGTCACGCAGATCTCGACATACTCCCCCGGCGTCAGATCGGCCTGGGCGGCGGCCTCGGCGGGGCCGATGACCGCCCGGGCGGTCCTGATCGTGATCGCCCCCGTGCCCGTGATGGCATCGCGGGCGTTGACGCACAGGTTGGCCAGGACCTGATCGACCTGCCCGGGATCGATCCGCACCGGCCATAGGTCGGCTCCCGGCTCCCAGCGCAGTTCGATGTCCTCGCCAATGAGGCGCCGGAGCATCTTCAGCATGTTGCCGATGGTGTCGTTGAGATCGAGGACCCGGGGAAAGACTGCCTGCTTGCGGGCGAAGGCCAGGAGTTGCCTGGTCAGGTCGGCGGAATGGGTCGCCGCCTGGCGGATTTCCTGCAGGTCTTCGCGCAGGGGGGAATCCGGGGGAAGGCTGTCGAGCGCCATGTCGGCCCGCCCGAGGATGACCCCGAGCATGTTGTTGAAATCGTGGGCCACCCCCCCCGCCAGCCGGCCGATCGATTCCATCTTGGTGGCCTGGGACAGCTGGGTCATGATCCGCTCCCGGTCCTCTTCTGCCCGTTTCCGTTCGGTGATGTCCCGCAGAAAGACCAGCGCGCCATTTTCCTCCCCATACTGGAAGGGTACCGCCGAAACCTCGACGGGGACCGGAGTACCATCCAGGCGAAGGATGATCTCCTCGGCCAGGGGCACTGCCAACCGGTTTTCATTCAGGGAGCGGATCCGGGCCCGAACCTGGTCGCGGAAGGCCGGGTGGAAACGGTCGGTCACCGGGGTTCCCAGGAGACGGGTGGGATCGTCCGCCCCGAACAGGCGGAGGGCTTGGGGGTTCAGGAAGGCGAACGTCTCGTTGGTCTGGACCATGATGGCGTCGGGGGCTCCCTCAATCAGGGTTCGCAACCGTTCCTCGCTGTGTTGCAGGCTTTCGATCGCCCTTCGGCGCTCGGTGATTTCGGTGGCCATGCCGCAGACTCCGGTCACCTCGCCGGCATTGTTCCGCATCGGAAACTTGACTGACAGGAAATGCCGCGGCCCCTGCGAACCCTCCAGGCTCTCCTCCACTTCCCGGGCCTGGCCGGATTCCATCACCTCCTGGTCGTGCCGTTGGAATTGCCTGGCAACCTCCGGGGGAAAGAGGTGCTCGTCGGTCTGACCCAGGGTGTGATGGCGGGGGATCCCGGTGGCCTCCTCCCATCGACGGTTGGCCAGCAGATACCTCCCGCTGCGGTCTTTGGCGAAGATGAGGGCCCCGCTGTGTTCGATCAGGTCGGCCAGGAACCCCCGGCTCTCGCGCAGTTCGGCTTCGACGGCCTGTCTTTGGACGGCGTTGGCCAGCAGATGAGCCACCCCCTGCAGGAAATTCACCTCGTGCAGGGTGAACCGGCGCCGTTGGATGGTATGAACACCGAAAACCCCATAGGGCCGTTCGGGATTGCCGATGATCACGCTCAAGCCGCTGACCACTCCGTGCTCGAACAACAGCGGGGGGCCGGTGAACCGGGTTTCGGTGCGCAGATCCTCCACGATCACCGGATCCTTTTCCTGGAGGGTGAAACCCGCCTGGGAGTTCAGGTCGGCCCCGACGACCGCCTTCCCCACCAGGCCCTCGTGCCAGCCCACTCCTGCTTTCAGCAGAAGACCGGAGCGGTCGGGCAGAAGTTCCAGGATCTTGGCCATCTCCACGTGGAGAACCTGGGCCACCCGCCGGACTGCCTGCTCCAACAGGGGATTCAGGTTGCCGCCCTCCAGGGCCATACCGCCTAGTTCGGCGATGGCGGCCTGCTGTTGGGCGTTGTTGGCCAGAGCTTTGGCCTGACGGTGACGTTCGAACACCCCGCCGATGATCCGGGCGATGGCCTGCACCATGGTGACGTCGGGGTCGGGCCAGGCCCGCGGCCGGCCCGCCTCGGCGAGACCGATGAATCCCGCCAGGGTGGAGCCCGCCGTGATGGGCGCGGCCAGGATCGCCCGGGTGCCGGTTTCCTCGAGGAAGGAGCGCACGTCGGGATCCGGCAATCCGGTCACGTCCTCACACCGGATGAGCCCTGCTTCTGCCGACAACTGCTCCCGCCACCAGGGAAACCGCTCCATGGGGAACCTGCTTCCTGGTTCCGGGTCCTTCGGCCGGCCGGATTCATCCCAGGCGGCGCTTTCCAAAAACGCGCCGGTCTGATCCTCTGCCTGGAAAATGAAGACCCGGCTGGCTTCCAGGGTTGTTCCCAGTGCCTCGGCGCAGGAGGTGAGGAACTCCGGAAGATTCTCGATCTTGACAGCCAGCGCGGCGACCTGCGACAACACCCGCTCGGTGGCCAGCCGTCGGCGGAGGTCGATCTCCCGGTTCTGCAGGTCGGCCGTTCGGGCTGTCACCTGGCGGCGAAGGGACCAGGACCAGGTGAGGGTGGCGGCCAGCAAAACGAACAGCGCCAACCCTGCCGCCGCGATCCGGCGCAGGGCGGCCGGCGATGACAGGGTGGTTTCGTCGTAGACCCCCAGCCATTTTTCCTGGATCTTGCGATATTCTCCTGACTTCTCCAGGCTCTGCAAACCTTCGCTGAACTGCGACACCAGGGCCCGCCTTCCCTTGGCGAAGGCGAAGCAATACTCGGCGGTGAGCAGGGAGCGCCGGCCAACCTCCAGGTGGGACCACCCGTTCCGGCCGATCCAGTAGAGGGCCGTGGTCCGCCCGACAAGGGCGAGATCCTGCCGGCCCTTGGCGACCTCGCGCAGGGCCTCCTCCTGGGTGTCCACCGCCGTCACCATCGAGGCGAGACCCTGGCCGACGGCGAACTCGTGCATGATGTCGCCGCGTTGCACCACCAGACGCCGGCCCGCAAGGTCCGCGGGGATCTCGGGTAGGGGCCCCGCGCCGCGCCGGCCCACCGCGACGCAGTGGTTGACCGAGTGCGGGGGGGAGAAGTCGAAGGTCCGGCATCGCTCAGCCGAGAAGAACATGCCGGCCAGGACATCGATGTCGCCCGTCTCCAGCTGCTTGACCACGGAGGGCCATGGCCCAAGCCGGAAGGTCACCTCCAGGCCCACCTCCCGGGCGACCTCCCTGGCCAGATCAACGTTGAATCCGGTCGGGCGGCCGTTCTCATCGAGGAACTCCCAGGGCGGGTACGCGTGGTCCCCGCCCACGACCACCCGGTTGGAAGGCAGTTCCAGGGCGGCGAACCAGCGGGCATGGAGCCGGCGGAAGGTGCCGTCGGCAAGGACCAGAGCCAGGCCTTCGTTGAGGAGGGCTAGGGTGTCCCGGTCCCCGTCCCGGACGGCGAAGCAGAAATCCTGCCGAAATGACTCGACCGGCCGGTCGAGGACCTTCAGGCCGGTCAGATGATGTTCCTGCAACAGCCGCAGGGCCACCAGCCGTTGGATGACGACGGCGTCGTGCCGGCCGTCGGCCAGTTCCCGCAAGGCATCGACGAAGGTGGGGGTGGTGACGATCTCGAGTCCCCGGTCCTCGCGTCGCAGGAACTCCTCGGCGTTGTCCCCCCGCATGACGGCGACCCGCTTCCCCTTCAGGTCTTCAAGAGAATGGATGTTCCTCGTTCCCTCACGGACGACAATGGCCCCGTGCAGGGTCATGTAGGGGAAGGTAAAGTCGTAGATGCCCTCCCGCTCCGGGGTTCGTCCCACGAGGGGCAGGACCTGGACCTCTCCCCGCTCCAGCCAACCCCTGACCTCTGCCCAGAGGCCGGTGCGGAAGGTCACCGATCGGCCCATCGCTTTCAGGGACTGCTGCAGCAGTTCGACCGAGAACCCGCTCGGCTGGCCGGTCTGGTCGACGAAGCAGAAGGGGTGGTAATCGATTTCCGAGCCCGCGGCAAGCGTCAGGGCAACCGGCTGGCCAGGGTCAGGATCGGCCCGGGCCTGGGAGCCCGGCCACCAGACGATGGCCAGACAGGCCAGGGCGATGGCAGCAACCAATCCCCGCTTGGCCGCCATCAGGGGCAGGCCCAGGTTCTTTGTTCCAGGTGGCGGCTCCTTTCCGGTCGAGCCCCTCGGTCGGGTACGGGATGGTTCTCCGGTTTGGGACCCCACGATCGTCCTCCCAAAAACGCTCTCAGCGCAATGGTATCACAGATGGAATGGGAAAGCTGGGTCATGGGTGCGCCCCGCCACGGCGGCGAAGCGGGGGGCCTCCTCCGGTTGCCGCCGAACCGGGCGCTTTGCCGGACGGCGCCCATTTCTGTCGGCCCGTCCCTTCCGTCGTCCCCTCTGCCGGCCCTGGCCAGGTGTTCACTAATCAGCTGGCCCGCTGTCACATGCCTGGTTCGCGGCTCCTTCGGCCTCCCCCCCCAAGGCAGACTTCTTTGCCGGCTTGTCCGGATCGGCAGGAAGAATCTATACTGGTCGGGACGGTTTTCACGCCTGCGGGGGCCAGTGCCTGGCCCTCCCGGTTGGTCCACGTTCTGGCCGGCGCCAAGTTTTTCTGGGGAGGAACAGTGCCATGGCGACACCCAGGGTTCTCGTTCTCGACGGTCATCCCGACGAAGCGGAACGTACCTCCCGGGAGATCTCGATCGCCCACCCCCAGGCGGAATGCCGGCAGGCCTTCACCCGAGAGGAATTTCTGGCCGGCCTGGCGGAGTTCCGCCCTGACCTCATCCTGGCCGAGGTCGCCATTCCCGGCTTCGCCGTCCTGACCGCCCTGGAAATGGCCCGGACCGCCGGCCGTCCGATCGGGTTGATCGTCTTCGCGGCGGCCCTTGATCTCGATACGGCGGTGGCCTGCATGAAGGCCGGGGCCTGGGACTGCCTTCCCAAGGATCGGCCCGATCGCCTGGGACCGGCCATCGATGCCGCCCTGGCTCGTCGGGCGAGCCTGTTGCGGGAATGGGAGGAGGCGCAGGCCGTCCGGGCCCAGACCGACCGGTTCCGCCTCCTGGTCGAACACAGCCTCGATGCCGTGTTGCTGACCGTTCCGGATGGGCGGATCCTGTCGGCCAATCCCGCTGCCTGTCGCATGTTCGGCCGTACCGAGGCGGAAATCTGCGAGGTGGGCAGAGCCGGCCTGGTCGATCTCGATGACCCTCGTCTTCCCGGATATCTCGAGGAGCGGGCCCGCCGCGGCAAAATGGTGGGGGAGCTTACCATGATCCGCCAGGATGGCACCCGCTTCCTCGCCGAAATCGCGTCGCACATCTTCCAGGACCAGGAAGGGAACCGGTTCACCAGCATGTTCATTCGCGATGTCAGCGAGCGGAAGAAGGCCGAGGAAGCC
This sequence comes from uncultured bacterium, assembly GCA_964554555.1. GTDB lineage: Bacteria > Muiribacteriota > Ozemobacteria > Ozemobacterales > Ozemobacteraceae > Ozemobacter. The sequence continues at coordinate 12,624 of CAZKPI010000009.1, read as the reverse complement.
CTGCGCGAGAGCGAGGCCCGGTACCGGGCCATTTTCGAGAACATGGCCTCCGCGTGCTGTGTGGACGACCTGGTGATCGAGCACGGGAAGGTTGTGGATTACCGGGTACTCGATGTCAACCCGGCCTACGAGCGCATTACAGGTATCCCAAGGCAGAAGGCGGTGGGCGCTCTCGGCTCGGTCTTATACGGCACCGGGAAGGCCCCCTTTCTGGAGATTTTTGCCGAGGTGGTCGAATCCGGCCTTTCCGCCGCCTTCGAGGCGGACTTCCCCGGTCTGGGGAAACCCATTTTCATGACCGTCGGGCGGGTGGGGCCCGGCCGTTTCTCGACCGTGTTCACCGATCTCACCTCCTTTATCCGCCTGGGTGAAGAGCGCGACCGCCTGGCCGCGGCCATGGAGCAGGTGGGCGAGGTCATTGTCGTCACCGACCCCGGCGGTACCATCCAATATGTCAACCCAGCCTTCGAACGGGTCACCGGCTTTTCGCGGAAGGAGGCCATCGGGCGCAATCCCCGCATCCTCAAGAGCGGAGTGCAGGATGAAGGCTTTTACCGCAATTTGTTCGACACGCTCA
>CAZKPI010000009.1:11767-11999 GCA_964554555.1 uncultured bacterium | reverse complement strand
GAAGGACGGGTCGACCTACACCGAGGAGGCGACCATCGCGCCGGTCCTCGATCCCGACGGCCGCATCCTCAATTTCGTGGCGGTCAAGCGCGACATCACCGACCGGCTCCGGCTCGAAACCCAGTTCCACAAATCCCAGCGACTGGAAGCGGTCGGCCGGCTGGCCGGCGGCGTGGCCCACGATTTCAACAACAGGCTGGGCGTCATTGCCGGATATGCCGAGCTGGCCCTG
>CAZKPI010000009.1:10732-11757 GCA_964554555.1 uncultured bacterium | reverse complement strand
ATCCCCTGCAGAGCGACCTCCAGGAGATCCTCATCGCCGCCCGCAGTGCCGCCGATCTCACGCGGCAACTGCTGGCCTTCGCCCGGAAACAGGTGATGTGCCCCCGGCTTCTCGATTTGAACGAGGTGGTAGATAACCTGCTCAAGATGCTCCGCCGGCTGGTTGGGGAGGATGTCGAGCTGGTCTGGAAGCCGGGGCCGGCGGTTGGACCGGTGAAGATCGACCCGGCCCAGGTCGAACAGGTTCTGGCGCATCTCTGCGTCAACGCCCGGGAGGCGATGCCGAGGGGCGGCCAGATCACCATTGGAACAGGGACAGCCTCCTTCGACCCCGGAACGACCGGCCTCCCGGCCGGGGTTGAGGCGGGCGAATACGCGGTGCTGACCGTTGCCGACACCGGCCGGGGAATGGACCGGGCCACCCTCGACCGGCTGTTCGAACCTTTCTTCACGACCCGGGAGCCCGGCATGGCCGGCGGCCTCGGCCTGGCGGCGATCTACGGGATCATCCGGCAGAATCAGGGCGGGATCACGGTTTCCAGTGAACCCGGGAAAGGAACCACGTTTTCCATCTACCTGCGCCGGCACCAGGGGCCGGTGGGGCACCCCCTCCAGGCAACGGCAGAGGTACCCACCGGTCACGGGGAGACGGTGCTGGTGGTCGACGACGATCCGGGAATTCGCTCCCTGACCCGAACCATGCTGGCCCGGCTGGGATACGACGTCCTGGTGGCGGACTCGGCCGCTCACGCGGTGCGGTTAGGCGAGGAGCACCGGAACCGGATCCGCCTGCTCATCGCTGACATCGTGATGCCGGGCGAGTCCGGCCCGGCGATGGCCGCCCGCCTGCGCTCTCTCATGCCGGGCCTGCGCTGTTTGTTCATGTCTGGGTACACCGGCACGGTCTTGGCGGATCGGGGTGGTCTGCCCGAGGGTGCGGGGCTCCTGCCGAAGCCGTTTTCCCTGAAGACCCTGGCCGACCAGGTCCGGGGCATCCTGGGGGGGTGAGGGCAGCTTTTTTTCTTC
>CAZKPI010000009.1:1902-10721 GCA_964554555.1 uncultured bacterium | reverse complement strand
GTGTGGTATTCTTGACCTGAAAACCTTCCTTCCTGGCTCCCCCTAAGGCCCTACCCCCACGAGAAGAGGTTCGCGGGATGCCCACCTCCGGATTCCCCTGGAAGCCATTGGCCTTGGTGTTCCTCCTCGTGGTTGGTGCAGGGGCCTGGTTTTTCCAAAGTCAGATGGCTCTCCGCCGGGATGAGGCCTATGTCAACCTGCTCGCGGTTTCCCGCCTCAAGCAAAGTCAAATCGTCCAGTGGTGCCAGGAACGCTTGGCCGATGCCCGTGTCGTCCAGGCGAACGCCTGGCTGGCCGGGCGGGTGAAGCACTGGCTCGATACTGCCGATCCAACAGCTGAAGCGGAAATCCGCGGGTATTTCCAAGCCCTCCAGGAGCAGTACCGGTATGCGAATGTCATGGTCGTCGACCCCTCGGGGAAGGTGCGCTTGACCATTGCCTCCCACCCGGGGACCATCCACGTCGAGGCGGTGTCTGCCCTGGAAAGGGCCATGGCCCAGGCTCTTCCCCAAACCGTCGATCTGCACCGACACGGGTCTGAACCCAGCCCGCACATCGACTTCATCGCTCCGGTGCTCCTCTCCGTCGGGGGAAAGCCCCAGACGATCGGCGCGGTGTTTCTCCAGTGCGAGGCCACCGACTACCTGTATCCCTTGATCCAATCGTGGCCCGCTCCGTCCGGGACGGCGGAAACCCTCCTGGTCAAGCGTGCCGGCGACTCGGTCTTGTTCCTCAACGAGATCCGGCACCGTCAGGACACCGCCCTGAAACTCCGGCTTCCCTTGTCCAACTTGGATGTCCCCGGGGTCCAGGCGGCCCTGGGAACCACCGGCGCTTTCGAGGGCCGCGATTACCGCGGCGTGCCGGTGCTTTCCGTGCTGACCCCGATTCCCGACACCCCCTGGGTCATGGTGACCAAGATCGATGCCGACGAGGCGTTCGCCCCCATGCGCCGGGAAATGCTCCTGCTGGGGGCCCTCTATGGCACGATCAGCCTCGGCATCATCGGCTTCCTGGCCAGCTGGTGGCAGCGGCAGAGATCCTCCTATCTCCAGTCCCTGCTCGAGCAGGCCGGGGCCCGGCAGCGGGCCGAAGAGCGCTTCCGCGTGACGCTCGCCAGCGTCGGTGACGGGGTCATCAGCGCTGACACCGAAGGCCGGGTCGAGTTCCTCAACCCGGTTGCCGAACGTCTCACCGGGTGGCCGCTCGAGGATGCCAGAGGAAAAGCCCTGGCCGAAGTGTTCCGGATTTTCAGTGAGGAAACCCGGCAACCGGTCGAAAGCCCGGTCGAAGTCGTCCTCCGGAAAGGCATGACGGTCGGCCTGGCCAACCACACCATCCTGATCGCCAGGGACGGTTCCGAACGCCCGATCGCCGACAGCGGGGCGCCGATTCGTGGCGAAGATGGCCGGATGACCGGGGTCGTGCTGGTGTTTCGCGACGGCACCGAAGAACGCCGCTATCGTCACGAACGGGACGGAACCATCGACCTGTTGAAGATGTTCAACCGGGTTCCCGATTTCCGCGCCTTCCTCCGGGAAGTCACGGGTTTCCTGCACCAGTGGTCAGGGTTCGAAGCCGTCGGCATCCGGTTGCGGCAGGGGGACGATTTCCCCTATTTCGAGACCCGGGGGTTCCGCCCCGAATTCGTGGCCGCCGAAAGCCATCTCTGTGAGCGCGACCTGCAGGGGCAGGTGAAACGCGATACGCTTGGCAAACCGATTCTCGAGTGCATGTGCGGCAACGTCCTGTGCGCCCGGTTCAACCCCGACCTGCCCTTTTTCACCTCGAGGGGGAGCTTCTGGTCCAATCACACCACCGAACTGCTGGCCACCACCAGCGAAGCCGACCGCCAGGCCCGCACCCGCAACCGCTGTAACGGCGAGGGCTACGAATCCGTCGGCCTGTTTCCCCTCAAGGTCGGCCAGACCATCATCGGCCTCCTTCAGTTGAACGACCGGCGGATCGGGCGCTTCACCCCCGACCTGCTCCTCTACCTGGAAAACGCCGCCGATCAGATCGCCATCGCCATCGATCAACGTCGGAGCAGGGAAGAACTCTCCGAGAGCGAGGAGAAGTTTCGCCATATCGTCGAGGCCCTGCGTTCGGAGTATTTCTTCTACCGGCATGGCCCCGACGGGGTTGTCACCTATGTCAGTCCTTCCGTCACCTCCATCCTGGGGTACCCGCTCGAGGAAATCCAGGGGCATTTTTCCAGGTTCCTGACCCCCCACCCGAAGAATGCCGAGGCGGCCAGGCACACTGGCCTCGCTTTCCAGGGTATCCAACAGCCGGTCTACGAGATCGAGGTCTTTCATCGGAACGGAGAGGTGCGGCAACTCGAGATCTCCGAAACCCCCGTGATCGATGCCCAGGGCCGGGTCGTGGCCATCGAGGGGATCGCCCGTGACATGACCAGCCATCACCAGTTGGAGGCCGAGAAGGGAAGGCTCCAGGAGCAGTTGATGCAGGCGCAGAAAATGGAGGCCATCGGCCGCCTGGCGGGCGGGATCGCCCACGATTTCAATAATATGCTGGGGGTGATCCAGGGGCATGCCGAACTGCTCCTTGACACTCTCGAGCCGGGGCATCCGCACTTCTCGGATCTCCAGGCAATCATGACCGCCGCCCGACGTTCTGCCGATCTCACCCGCCAGCTTCTCGGCTTCGCGCGCAAACAGCCCATCAACCCGCGGAAACTCGATCTGAACGAGATTGTCGCCAGCCTTCTCAAGATGCTGCGCCGCCTCATCGGCGAACAGCTCGAGCTGTCCTGGAAACCCTGGCGGGAACCCTGTCTCGTCTTCATTGACCCGACGCAGATCGACCAGGTCCTCGTCAACCTCACGTCCAACGCCAGGGATGCCATCGACGGCACGGGCCGGATCACCGTCGAGACCCGGAGGGTCCAATTCGACCAGGCCTTCGTCGAGGAGAACGAGGATTTCGAAGCGGGGGACTTCGTGCAACTGTCGGTGAGCGATACCGGCCGCGGCATGGCCCCGGAAACCCGGGCCAGGCTGTTCGAGCCCTTTTTCACGACCAAGGGCCTGGGCAAGGGAACTGGACTCGGCCTGGCCACGGTCTATGGCATCATGCGGCAGAACCGGGGGTTCATCAGGGTCTACAGTGAGCCGGGGGCCGGTTCGACCTTCCACCTCTTTTTCCCCGCCGCCGCTGGCCTCCCCGATCGGACGGAAGATTCCCCGGCCCCTGCCACCCTGATGAGCCGGGGGGAGACCGTCCTGGTCGTGGAGGACGAACCCGGGCTCCTGGCCATGATCCAGGGGATGCTGGAGCGCCTTGGCTACCGCGTCCTGGCCGCCGCCGCCACCGCCGCCGCCATCACCACCGCCTCGACCCAATCGGGGCCCATCCACCTGCTGCTGAGCGATGTCATCCTTCCCGAAATGAACGGCAGGTCCATGGCGGAAACCTGCATCACCCGCTTCCCTGGCTTGAAGGTCCTGTTCATGTCCGGGTATTCGGAAGACGTCATCGCCTATCACGGGGTCCTCACCCCCGATGTTTCCTTCATCCAGAAGCCCTTCACGATGGACCAGCTGGCCCAGGCCGTGCGAGGCGTTCTCGACCGGTCCGGCCCTCCCGAACCGGGGCCCGGGCCAAGGAGGCGCTGACCGGTGTTCATCCCCGATCTGAAGACGATCCTTCTGGTGGAGATGTTGATCGACGGGGTCGCCGCGGCAGTCATGATCCAGTTGTGGTGGCAGAACCGGCACCGGTTCGACGGCCTGGGCTGGTGGCTCTTCTTCCACCTCCTGCTGTTCGTGGGTCTTGGTCTGGTCAGCCTGCGAGGCCGCATTCCCGACCTCGTGTCCATGGCCGTCGCCAACACCCTGGTCGTGGGGGGGGGGCCTGGCCCTGCTGGCCGGCCTCCGGCGGTTCTTCGGGCGGCCGGGAAGGTGGTGGCCTGATGCCCTGTTCCTGGCCGCCTTCTTCGTCGTCTTTGCCTGGTTCTCGATCGGGCGGCCCGATCTGACCGCCCGGACTTTCCTGCTCTTCCTGGGAATCTTGTATGCCAGCTGGCGTACCCTGGTCTTTCTGCGACGGGATCTGGACTGGCCGGAAGCCCGGCGGGCCGCCGAAGAGGTGGCGATGGTGGTGGCCGGGTTTGGCGCCATCTCGCTGTTGCGGGTGGGATTGATCCTGGGGGGGTACCGGATGGCGGACCAGTTCTTTCAGCCTGACCTCCTGGAATCGCTGGTCGCCATGGCCATTCTGTGCCTCATCACCGGCCTCGCCTTCACCCTGGTCCTGCTCGTCAACCGCCGGCTCCTGGCCGCCGTTTCCCTGCAGGAAGAAAAGTTTTCCAGGGTGTTCCACGGCTCGCCGTTCGCCATTCTGCTGACCCGGCGTGATGATGGCACCATCCTCGAGGTCAATGACGCGTTCGAGCGGCTGACGGGTTTCCCGGTCGCCGAAGCCCTGGGCCGCTCCACCGTGGATCTCCGGCTATGGCAGGATGAGAGCGAACGCCTGGCCATGCTCCGGCAGGTGGCCCAGGAAGGGGCCATCCATGGAGCTGAAGGAAGGTTCCGACAACGTTCGGGCGAACCTTGGATCGGCTTGTACTCCGTCGAAACCCTTGTCATCGACCAGGTGCCCTGCCTGGTGTCCTGTATCGCCGACATCACCGGCCGCAAGGCGCTCGAGCGGGAGCGGGAAGCCCTGATCACCGACCTGCAGGCGGCGATGGGCAAGGTGAAGACCCTGTCGGGAATCCTGCCGATCTGTGCTTCCTGCAAGAAGATCCGCAACGACCAGGGGGGCTGGGAAGTGGTCGAGGAATACGTGAAGAGCCGCTCCCATGCCGACTTTTCCCATTCCCTTTGCCCCGACTGCGCCCGGAACCTCTACGACGATCCGGGAACCTGAATCGGAAAGGAAACGGCAAGAAGCAGACCTGCCTTTGTTGCCCAAGCTTGCCAAAGTGGCTCTGTTGCTTGTTTGCCTGCTCACCTTGGTTCTCGCTTTTCTTCCGACGACCCCTCGGCAAGAGTCCACAAACCAGGAAGTCGGGGCGAAGCAACCCATCACCCGGGAACCGGATGGAGTGACCCTGTTTTTCCTTCATGGGAATCATTTTTGTCCGAATAGTCGGGCCATCCGTGATTTCATCGACGAAACCCTGGCCGGCCTGGGATACACCCCTTCGTGCCGTTCGATCGGGGAAGAAGCCATCAGCCTCGTGGATGGCCCCGGAACCCCCGCCTTCGACCTGGTCATCCTTGGCATGACCATGCCCGGTATGGGAGGCCTGGAAACGTTCTGCCGCCTTCGACGCCGTTTTCCCCGTCTTCCTATCCTGATGGCCTCGGGATTCTCTCCGGAGGGGGAAGCCAGGGAGGTGTTCGACCAGGAAGGGGTCTACTTCCTGGCCAAGCCCTTCCAACTGCTTCAGCTTTCGGAAACTCTCGCCCGGATACTCTCTCCAAAGGTTTGACCAGGGTGGTTGGCTCCCGTTTCCGAATTGGGGCAAGGGGTCGATTGTGGTAACATGAATGGAGTCCTCGTCAGAGAAATCGAAGAGATCTCCCGCAGGGGAATTTTCCTCTCTCATACCCTCTGAATCCTTCTGAAGGCCGCTGTGAGGGGTTGGGATCGGACAGAAGTCCGATCAGGAGTATGTGATGAACATTCTCGTCCTGGATGACCGGGAGGACGGGCGGTATTTTCTCACCGTCCTGTTCCAAGGGCAGGGGCATGAGGTCGTGGCGGTCGGCAATGGCGTCGAGGCCCTCGACCGGCTCCGCGCCGGCACCTTCGATCTGATCGTCAGCGATATCCTGATGCCCGTCATGGACGGCTTCCAGTTCTGCCAGAAGGTGAGGGCCGATGCCGCTCTGCGGGGTATCCCCTTTGTTTTCTTTACCGCCACCTACACCGGGCCCCAGGACGAGGAATTCGCCCTCAAAATCGGGGCCGACCGGTTCATCCGCAAGCCCTGCGAGCCGGCCGAGTTCCTCGGGATCATCCGCGAGGTGATGGAATGCCGCGCCAGCAGGCCGGCCCAGCCGGCCCCACCCCCCTTGGGCCCGGAGGATGCTCTTCGGCTCTACAGCGAACGGCTGGTTCGCAAGCTCGAGCAGAAAATGCTGGAGGCCGAGCGGGTTGCCCGGGCCCTGGACGAAGAACGAAAGAAGTTCCAGAATCTGGTGGAGGACCTCCCCGTGGGAATCACCCTGATGGACGAGGATGGACGATTCCTGTTCCTGAACCCCCGCTTCACCAGCCTTTTTGGCTATGCCCTCCACGATCTGCCCAATCTTCAGGTGGTCTGCGACAAGGCCCTTTCCGATCCGGAATCCATGGCCTGGGTGAAAAGGACCGTGGATCAGGCCTCGGGAGACCCCCAGAACGGGAACCAGGCCGCCACCCCGACGATCAAGGTGCGTTGCCAGGACGGGACGGAAAAACTGGTCCGGATCCAAGCCGCCCTCCTGGCTGGCGGCAACCTGGTACTCACCTGGGAGGACGTCTCCGAACGGGTCCGGTTGGAAGCCAAACTCCGGCTGGCCCAGAGAACGGAAGCCGTCGCCACCCTGGCGGGAGGGATCGCCCACGATTTCAACAACCTCCTGACGGCCATTCTGGGCTACGCCGAGCTGGCGGCCGCCGAACACTCGCCGGCCTGTCCGGCCACCCAAAGCCTCGACGGGATCCGGATCGCCGCCCACCGGGCCCGGCACCTGGTCGGCCAGATCCTGGCCTTCAGCCGGCAGGCGGAACAGGAACGGATCCCCTTGGCCATGCACCAGGTCGTGAAGGAGGTGCTGGGCCTGCTTCGTTCGACCCTTCCTCCCTCCATCGAGATCCGGGAACACCTGGAGCCCGACGGGGTCGTTCTGGCCGACCCGACCCAGATGCACCAGGTCGTGATGAACCTGTGCACCAATGCCTTCCACGCCATGCGGCCGAAGGGAGGGATTCTCGAAGTTTCGCTCAAGCCGGAAACCATTGCCCCGGCGGCCGCGGAACGGATTCCGGGCCTGGCCCCCGGCCGCTACCTGCACCTGAGCGTCAGGGACACCGGTTGCGGCATGACCCCCGAGGTCATGGCGCGCATGTTCGACCCCTTCTTCACCACGAAACCGGCAGGGGAGGGAACCGGGCTGGGCCTGTCGGTCTCCCACGGCATCGTCAAGAGTCACCATGGGGCCATCGATGTCTCCAGCTCTCCCGGCGTCGGCTCGACCTTCCATGTCTATCTTCCCACCGTGGAAATGCCAGCCGAAGCGAAGCCCCCGTCGGACCGGGGGGAGCTCCCCAAGGGTCACGAACGGATTCTCTTCGTCGACGACGAGGCGGCCCTGATCCAGGTTGGGAAGAAGATCCTGAGCCTGCTCGGCTACCTGGTGGTCACGCGGACGGATCCCCGTGAGGCCCGGGACCTGTTCCAGCAGGACCCGAAGGCGTTCGATCTGGTGATCACCGATCTGACCATGCCGCACCTGACCGGCCTGGAACTGGCCACAGAGCTGAGGCGCTCCCGGCCGGATGTCCCCATCATCCTCTGCTCCGGGACCGAGATCCCCTCGGATGTTGCCTCCGGCCAGAGCCTCCCTTGCCTCGACGTTCTGCAAAAACCCTATTCGAGACGGGATCTGGCCCTCGTGGTGCGCCAGGCCCTGGATCGATCCCCTGGGGGTTGTGCCGGTTAGGGGGTGTCACGAGGCCCCTTCCGGGCGGGTTCCCACCCTCTGCAGTATCCGCACCAGTTCCTCGCGGCGGAAGGGCTTCTGCAGGACCCCGACGGCCCCGGCGGCCAGGATACCCGCCGCGTCCTCGCTGGCGCTCAGCCCGGTGGCCAGCAGGATCGGCAGGGTGGGGACGAGCTGGCGGAGCGCCTGAAAGATCTGGGTTCCGGGCATACCGGGCAGGACGAGGTCGAGAATGACCAGGTCGACGGCACCGGGATCACGGCGTAAAAAGTCGATGGCTTCCCGCCCTTCCCGAAACAGGATGGGGCGGTGGCCCAGGCCAGTCAGGAGGCGGCCGAGCGTGGTGCGGATCATCTCCTCGTCATCGACGACCATGATCCGCAGGCTGCCTGGCAGGGGGCTGGCACCAGCCCTGGCCGGAGCGGCCGCCTCGACCAGCCGGGGCAGGAAGATCCGGACGCTGGTTCCCTTGCCGACCTCACTGGTGATGCGGATGGTTCCCTGGTGGAGGCTGACGGCGCCGAACACCGAGGCGAGGCCCATGCCGGATCCTTCCTCGCGGCCCTTGGTGGTGAAGAACGGCTCGAACAGGTGGGGCAGGACGTGGGGGGGGATGCCGCAGCCCTCGTCCCGGACCTCGACCTCGACGAACTCCCCCGGTTCGGCCTGGGGGGTGTGGTGGCGGCAGAAGGTCTCGTCCAGGACGATCAGGCGGGTCTGCAGGGTCAGGCGGCCGCCGTCGGGCATGGCGTCCCGGGCGTTCAGGGCCAGGTTGAAAAAGAGGGTCTGCAGTTGGCCCGGGTCGCCCCGGACCCAGGGGCTGGCCGCCCCGGGTTCGAACACGATGGCAATGCGAGGGTCCAGGGTCCGCTGCAGAAGCTCCCGCAGGGCTTCGAGAACCGCATGGAGATCGACCCGGATGTTCTGGTACTTTCCCCGGCGGGCGAAGGCCAGGAGTTTCTTGGTCAGGTCACCCGCCTGCTGGGCGGCGGCGGTGATCTCGGTTGCAAACTGGCGCTGGATCGGGTCGGTCAGGTCGATCTGCAGGATCTCGGCGCAACTCATGATCACCCCGAGGAGGTTGTTGAAGTCGTGGGCGATGCCGCCCGCCAGCTGGCCCACCGCCTCCAGTTTCTC
>CAZKPI010000009.1:0-1881 GCA_964554555.1 uncultured bacterium | reverse complement strand
TGCCGCAACTTCGCCTCCATGCGCTGGCGGGCCACCTCGGCCCGCCAGCGTCCCACCACCGCTCCCAGCTGGGCCACCGCGGTTTCGAGGGCGATCCGCGTCTCGACGGGAAGGTCAGGCCGGCGGGAGCCCAGCGTCAGACTGCCGACCACGTGGGAGTCCTGCATGATGGGAAGGATGGCCAGGCTGGGGAGGGCGTCCATGCCGGGGGGCAGGGCCACCCCGTGGTGGGGATGGGTGCTGTAGACCTGGGCTCCCCCGCGGACCATCCGGAAATGCGGGTGTCCGGCGGGGAAGGTCCCGTCCCCGTCGTCGGCGGCGGCGGGCAGGCCGGCGTGGGCCACGCGGCGCAGGGTGTTGCCGTCCTCGGCCAGGAGGAAGATGGCTCCCTGGTCGCTTTCGGAGAGCTTGACCAAGCCGGTCAGGGCCAGCCGGAGCCCGGATTCCAGGTCCGGGGCGGCGTTGAGGGCGAAGGCCACCAGTTTCTGCTGTTGGACCAGGGTTTCGTGCTGCTGCCATTCGGAGCGGTCGCGGACGATCTCCTGGATCACCGTCTCTCCCTGAAAGGTGATCCGGTGGGCGGTCACCTCGACCGGGAACGTGGTGCCGTCCTTGCGGCGGTGGAGGATCTCGAAGCGGGCCGTTCCCTGCTCGAGGACCGCTTGCATGCGGTCAGGGAAGCTCCCCGCGATGGCGGGCGGCAGGAGAGTGGACAAGGGCATGCCGATCATCTCGCCTGGGGAATATCGGTACAGGCGCTCGGCGGCGCCGTTCACCTCGATGATCCGGAACCGCTCATCCGCCACGAGGATGGCATCGGCCGCGGCATTCATCAGGGCGGCGAGGCGGCCGGTCAGACGGGCCCCAGCCAGCTCGCTCTGGAGGGACGCCCGGTGCCACCGCTCTTCCTGCCACCGCCACATCGCGTAGCCGACCAAACCGGCCATCGCGATCAGGCACAGAATGGCCGCGCGGATCAGCGACCGCAGGAAACGAAGCGGGGCCAGCACGTTCTCCTGGTCCACCTTGGCCACCACCACCCAGGGGGTGCCTGGCACAACCCCCATCGCGGCCCGGACGGCCACCCCACGCTGATCGAAGCCCTGGACAAGGCCTTCCCACCCCCGGGCCTCGCCGAGCTCCTCCAGGGTTGGGCCGACGACTGCCGCTTCTCCCGGGAAGGTGGCGGGGGCCGGCTCCCCGGAGGTGGCCAGAATTTCGATCTTGGGCCCGTGACGACGCAGGAGCATGATGGCCACGGGGGAACTGGCAGTCGTCATGTCCCGCAGGAGGGGGAAAAGGCTCTGTCTGGCATCGATCCGGAACAGGACGGCCCCGACCTGACCCAAGGTGGGGTCCGGTGATAGGACGGGAACTCCGATGCCGAAGGCCGGAGAGCCCCCATGGCCGGACTGCATATCGAAAAGCACGGGGCCGGTTCCGTTGACCAGGGTCTCTGGCGATGGGTGCCCGCACCCGAGGTAGGGCGGCTGGTTCTCCGGCCACGTCTGACGGACCGTGCCCTCACGGTCCACGAGGGTGATCGCCTGGAACACCTGGGATTGCAGGATCGGGTTGAGGGTGGCCAGCCATCGGGCGCTGATCGGCGGCTGGTCGGGGGCTCCTTTCCCTGCATCGGAGCAGTGGGCGAGCTGGGCAACGAGGGTCTGGGCGAGGGTGGTGTGGAAGCGGAGCCGGGTTTCGACCTGGATCCTCGTGCGGCCAAGGGTGCCCTCCAGGCGGGCGTCCGCGAGGTGCTCCAGCAGTCCCGCCTCGCGGCCGAGGAACAGCCATCCCAGCAGGGCCAGGCTGGCGCCCAGGGCCAGCACTCCGCCGGCGAACACCGATCGGGGGAACCTGGGCGGGGTGGGGGTGGCGGCG
>CAZKPI010000008.1:23013-26880 GCA_964554555.1 uncultured bacterium | reverse complement strand
GTCGAGAACTTGTAGCCCATCGAGTAGTCGAACTTTTCGATCGAGCGCAGTAAGCCGAGGTTGCCTTCCTGGATGAGGTCGAGGAAGAGCAGGCCGCGGTTGGTGTATTTCTTGGCGATGCTGACGACCAGGCGGAGATTGGCCTTGATCAGGGCCTCGCGGGCGTCGGCATCCCCTTCGAGGATGCGCTTGGCAAAGGCCACCTCCTCTTCCTGGGTGGCGAGGGAGAGCTTGGTGAGCTGTTGGAGGTAGAGCTTGACCGAATCGTCGAAGATCGATTCGGCCTTGTCGGGTTCGCCGAGGTCTTCCGGCTCATCCAGGGGGTCGGGGCCGACAGGCTTCTCCTCGCTCTCGTCGTCGGCGGCGGGAGGAGCCGCTTCGGGAGCGGGTTCGGGGACGACCGGCGGTTTGGGCGGCCGGCCGCGGCGGCGGCGGGGGGGCTCCCCGGCCGGAGGGGTCTCTTTGATGGACTTACTGGGCGTTCTCGGCATCTTCCTGCACCTTATATCGGCCCATCGCCCGGAATTTTGCATAGCGCCGGGAGAGGAGTTCCTGGGGCGGAAGGGCGGCGAGGGCGGCGAGGTGGTCGAGGATCGCCCCCTTGATGGTGGCGGCGGCGGCGGCCGGGTCGCGATGGGCGCCGCCCAGGGGTTCGGGGAGGATCTGGTCGATGATCCCGAATTCGAGCAGGTCGGCGGCCCGCAGGCGGAGGGCGCGGGCGGCATCCTTGGCCCGGGAGGCGTCCTTCCAGAGGATGGCGGCGCACCCTTCGGCGGAAATGACGGAGTAGATCGAGTATTCGAGCATGCAGACGCGGTCGCCGATGCCGACGGCGAGAGCCCCGCCACTGCCGCCTTCCCCGATGACGATGCAGACAATGGGGACGGCCAGGCGGGCCATGTCGGCAAGGTTGCGGGCGATCGCCTCGCTCTGGCCCCGTTCCTCGGCGCCGATGCCGGGGAAGGCGCCAGGGGTGTCGATGAAGACGACGATGGGCCGGCGGAAGCGCTCGGCCAGGCGCATGACGCGCATGGCCTTGCGGTAGCCTTCGGGATGGGGCATGCCGAAGTTGCGGAACAGGTTCTCCTCGGTGTCGTGGCCTTTCTGATGGCCGATCACCGCGACGGGGCGGTCGCCGAGGCGGGCGAACCCGGCCACCATGGCAGGGTCGTCGCCGAACAGGCGGTCGCCGTGGAGTTCGACGAAGGTGTCGCCGCACATCATCTTCAGGTAATCGAGGGTCGAGGGGCGGTCGATGTGGCGGGCGACCTGGGCGTACTGCCAGGGTTCGAGGGTGCGGAAAATCTCGGCCCGCATGACGCTGATCTTGTCGGCGATGGCCTTGATCTCACGCGACAGGTCGATCTGGCCGTCCTCGGACAAGGTCTGCAGGTCTTTCAAACGCTTCTCGAGCTCGACAATGGGGCGTTCGAATTCGAATTCCCTGGTCATGGGGTTCCTCTCAGACCCACAGGTGGAGCAGGCGGGCCAGGGTGGGCTTCAGCTGGCGCCGGTGGACGACCATGTCGATCATGCCGTGCTGGAGGAGAAACTCGGACTTCTGGAAGCCCTCGGGCAGTTTCTGGCGGATGGTCTGCTCGATGACGCGGGGTCCGGCGAACCCGATCAGGGCGTCGGGTTCGGCGATATTCACGTCGCCGAGGCTGGCGAAGCTGGCGGAGACCCCGCCGGTGGTGGGGTCGGTGAGCAGGGAGATGTAGGGAACGGCGGCCTCGTTGAGGAGGGCGATGGCCGCCGCGGTCTTGGCCATCTGCATGAGGGAGAAGATGCCTTCCTGCATGCGGGCCCCGCCCGAAGCGGAGACGCAGATGACGGGGATCTTCCGGGCGAGGGCGCGCTCGAGCAGGCGGGCGATCTTTTCGCCGACCACCGAACCCATGCTTCCCCCCATGAACTCGAAGTTCATGACGCCCAGCAGGACCGGCAGGCCGTCGAGCCGGGCCTCCCCGCAGGTGACGGCCTCGTAGGAGTCAGTGGCCTGGATGGCCTTCTGCAGGCGTTCCGGGTAGGGGGCGCTGTCGACGAAGGCGAGGGGGTCGACCGACTCCACCCCCTCGCTGTCGACGAAGGCGAGGGGGTCGACCGACTCCATTCCCTGGTCGAGTTCCAGGAAGGAATTCTCGTCGGTGAGGAGGGCGATGCGGTCCCAGACCGGCATGCGCAGGTGGTGGTCGCACTTGCCGCAGAGGAACAGGTTTCGCTCCAGATCCTTTTGGAGGAGGATCTCGGAGCATTTCGGACATTTCTTCCAGAGATCGGTGGGATCGGGGGGTTTGCGGGCCCCCGTCAGCCGGTCAAGCCATCCCATCCGGGGCTCGGGGAAGAGAAGATGCGGCGCCGATTGGCATAGGCTCAGGTTATAGCAGATTTCCCCGGTGATTTCAACCGAACAGCCGACCGGGGCCGGCCCCTGGAGGGCCGGCCCCGGCGACGGGAATCGGGATGGGCGGGAGGCTCAAAGCGGCTCGGTGGTGACCTCGTGGCGGGTGCCTGTCACGCTGTTACCGGCCTCGTCGGTGGCGGTGATGGTGACGTAGTATTTGCGGCCGGCCTTCAGGTCGCCGATCGGGAAGGAGAAGTCGGTCATCGGGCCGCCCGCGTTGAGCTTTTTGGCCGACAACTCGACGGTGTCGATGACCTCGACCTCGCAGGTGGTTGGCACCGAAGTGATCCAGCGGGCCAGGACGGAGAAGTTGTCGATCTCGGGGAAGGAAGGTCCATCAATGGTGATGCCGGCGGTGGCGGAGGCGCCGCCGGCGGTCGCGGCGGAAGACTGGGTGATGAAGCAGAGGGTTCCGAAACTGGCCGAGGTGGCCTTGTTCTGGTTCTTGTCGATGGCGATGATCTCATAGGTGTAGCGGGTCGAGCTGAGCAGGCCGGTCACGGCGAAGCGGTGGCTCTGGGCGTAGTCATTGCTGACGGGAAACTCCATCTTGTCGCCGGCGGTGGTTCGCAGGATCAGGCGG
This sequence comes from uncultured bacterium, assembly GCA_964554555.1. GTDB lineage: Bacteria > Muiribacteriota > Ozemobacteria > Ozemobacterales > Ozemobacteraceae > Ozemobacter. The sequence continues at coordinate 23,893 of CAZKPI010000008.1, read as the reverse complement.
GTGATGGCCGGTTCGTCGGTGGTCCAGGTGATGGTGACCCCGTTGGCGGTGGGGGCGGAGACCACGCCCTTGATGACGGGGGGCGTGCCGTCACCGAACCCGGGCAGGCCGTTGGTGCCGTGGCACAGGTAACAGAGGGAGGTGTCGGGATAGCTGTGGTCGGGAATGCGGCTCTGGTCGGTGTGACAGCTGAGGCATTCCGACTGCTGCCACCCGGGGTGCCAGTTGTCGAGCAGGGGGGCATTGGTGTGGTCACGCCGGCCATCGTTGGTCGTGGGGACACTGACGATGGGGGACTCGATGGCGCCGACCCCTGAGACCTGACCGCTGGTGGGAAGGCCGGTGCCCGAGCCGGAGGTGGAGGTGAAGACCGACATGGGGTTGGTGACGTTGTCATTGCCATTGCTGTCGGAACACCCCAGAGAGAACAGGGATGCCACCATGACCAGCAGGAAGAACCCCACCGATCTGGTGGGCAGGTGCGGCAGGCACTTCATCGCGAGGTTTACCTCCCCAATACTGATGTGCAGAAAACCATTTCTCACTGGTTCATCGGCATCGCCCCTTACCGGGATTAGCCCTTCCGTCACCCGGACCACCTGACAGCCAGACTCGCAAAAAAAGCGCGGAATTTCGGTGAAGAAAACCGTGCCACCGTCCGATGCAAGGGGGGATCTTCGCCCGTATCCATGATGAAACGCCAGACCAACCCCGAACCCCGGCCGGCCGGGACCGCCCGGCAGGTCATCCGGAGCCGCCATGGCAGAAGCCCTGGCCCCGGCGGTTCTGCTATACTATCCTCTGCAACCTGGATGACGACACCATGGCCAAACTGAAAGACCACCTCCTCTGGCTTTTGATGACCATCGGGAGCGGCATT
>CAZKPI010000008.1:12051-23003 GCA_964554555.1 uncultured bacterium | reverse complement strand
CCTCTACCCCGTGTTCCTGGCGAAGAATCTCAAGTTCTACCTGCGCGCACCTTCCATCTTCCTCTACGCCACCCTGACCTTCACTCTCGACCGCATCACCAAGCTCCTGGTGATGTCGAGCAGTGGGGTCCTGCCCTGCCCGGTGATCAAGGACTTCTTCACCCTCACCTACGTGCGCAACTACGGGGTGGCCTTCGGCTGGTTCCCCGACTGGCGCCTGCCCCCGATCCTGATGGCCCTCGTCATGATCGTGATCATCGGCTATTACAGTTTCCAACTGCCCCTGCGGGAGAAACTGACCCGCTGGTCGCTGGCCCTGCTCGTCGGGGGGGCCTTGGGCAATCTCTACGACCGGGTGGCCTACGGGTTCGTGGTCGACTTCTTCTCGTTCCACTTCGGGGCGTTCGACTTCCCGGTGTTCAACGTGGCCGACGTGGCCATCGATGTCGGCGTGGTGCTGTTGTTCATCGACATCTTCCTGATGAACCCGGAAGAGCCCGCTGAGGACGACAGCGGGGACAGCCAGCCAGCCCCTTCCGCCGCCTGAGCGGCGCATGTTCCCGGTCCTCCTGCACACCCCCTGGTTCAACGTCTATTCCTACGGGCTCCTGCTCGCCATCGGCTACACGGCCGGCACCATCTGGATCCTGCTCGAGGCCAGGCGCGACGGGTTGCCGGTCGAGGCGGTCTTCGACATGCTCCTTCTGCAGATGGTGGTGGGGGTGTTCGGGTCGCGCCTGCTCTGCCTGCTGGAGTGTGCCCCCGGGCAGTTGACGCCGCTGGGCATCCTGGCTTTCGAGAGCGGCGGGCTCACCTTCTACGGGGCGGTGGTCAGCAGTCTGGTTTTCGACCTGCTGTATCTGAAGTACATGCGCCTGCCGTTCTGGCGGGTGATGGACTGCGTGGGGTTCGGCCTGCCCCTGGGCATCGCGGTGGCGCGGGTGGGCTGTTTCCTGAACGGCTGCTGCCACGGTCTGCGCTGTGACTGGCCCTGGGGGGTGGTCTTCCCGCGCGTGTCAGACCTTCCCGTCCACCCGACGCAATTGTACGAATCGGCGGCCGGGCTGGGAATCTTCGCCCTGCTCCAGGCCTTCCGCCGCCGGCGCCGCAACCGCGGCGAGGTGTTCGTGGCCTGCCTGGGGCTGTACGGGGGGTTCCGGTTCTTCGTGGAATTCTGGCGGGGGGACAATCCCATCCTCGCCCTGGGGCTCACCCTGTCGCAATGGGTGGGAGCCGGGATGGCGGCCGCCGGGGTCGCGGCCTGGCGGCTGATCGGCCGGACGCCCGACCTGCGGATCGCCCCCGTCGCGGAGGAGACCGTCACGACTCCGCCCCAGGTTTAGGCGAGAGCGGCCATGTGCGCCTTTCCGGTTCCCATCCATGCCTACGGCGTGATGCTGGCGCTGGCGTTCGTGGCGGGGATCGCCATGGGGGTCGTGAACGGCCGCCGGATCGGGCTGGGCACCGACCAGGTCCTCGACCTGGCGGTCTGGTTCCTGGTGTCGGCCATGGTTGGGGCCCGGGTGCTGTACATCGTCCTGTATCCCGCGCAGTTTCCCACCGTGCGGTCCTGGTTCGCTCTGACCCAGGGCGGGCTGGTTTTCTTCGGGGGGTTCCTGGCAACCGCCGCCGCCACGATTGCCTATGGGAAATGGCATCGGATCAGTCTGCGGGATCTGGGGGACATGATCGCCCCCTGTCTGATCCTCGGCCACGCCGTGGGACGGATCGGGTGCTTTCTGAACGGCTGTTGTTACGGACGGCCGACAGATCTGCCCTGGGGGGTGGTTTTCTCTCGCCTGGGGGATGGATTGCCGCGGCATCCCACCCAGCTCTACGAGGCGGGATTCCTGATGGTGTTGTTCTTCCTTGCTCTGCATCTGTTCCGGGTACGGACGGAAGGGGCGGAGGCCGGGACCGGAATCCCGGCTCTTCCCGGGCCGGATCCTTCCCCCGCCCCGGAGGTTCGTCCGGACGCGGACGGCCGAACCAGCCCGGGAACCGGCCCAGGGAACGGTGCAGATGCAGACCGTGGTCCGGCCGCGGGAACCGGTCAGAGCTCCACCCCCGACGCTGGCGCCGGAACCCGCCCGGGAACCGGCCCGGTTCCGGGATCCGGCGGGGGGGCAGACCGGACGCGGGGGGGCTGGCTGTTTCCCGGGGCGGTGTGGGGAGGCTACACGCGGATGTATTCCGGGTTCCGGTTTGCGATAGAATATCTGCGGGGAGACGACCGCGGGGGCTTCTTCACCGCCGCGGGGTTGTCGGTCTCCCAGGGCATCGGCCTGGCAGGGATCATGGCCAGCCTGGCCTGGCTGTATCTCAGCCACCGCAAGGCGCGCCAGGAGCGGGAGACAGGAGACGGCGGGTGAACAAGCGGATGGAATGGAAGGCGGAGCCCACGGCGGCCGGGAAGCGGCTGGACGTGGCCCTGGCCGGACAGCTTCCCGACCTGTCGCGATCGGCCCTCCAGGAGATGATCAAGCGGGGGGCGGTAACCGTCGACGGGCGGCCGGGCAAACCGAGCCTCAAACTGCGGGGGGGGGAACAGGTCGTCTGTCAGCTTCCCGAGCCGGAACCGCCCCCGACCCTGCGGGCCACCGCCCTGACCTTCGGCATTCTCTACGAGGATGAACATCTGATCGCCGTCGACAAGCCCGTCGGGCTGGTGGTCCACCCCGGCGCGGGCCGGGAGACGGCCAGCGTGGTGGCGGGGGTGCTCGCCCATACGACGCTGAGCCCGGTCGGGGCCCCCCTGCGCCCCGGCGTGGTGCATCGCCTCGACAAGGGGACGAGCGGGGTGATGCTGTTGGCCAAGACCCAGAAGGCGCACCAGAAGCTGGCCCGGATGTTCGCGGCCCGGGAAACCTGCAAAGAGTATCTCGCCATCGTGCAGGGACACCCCCGGGACGCGGCCGGCCGCATCGAGATCGCCATCGAGCGCGACCGGGTCCGGCGACAACGGATGAAAGCCGCCCCGGCAGGGCGGGGCCGCATGGCCATCAGCACCTTCCAGGTTCTCGAACGTCTGAAGGGGGCCGCCCTGGTGCGGGTGCGCATCGAGACCGGGCGCACCCACCAGATCCGGGTCCATTTGTCCTATCTCGGCCATCCGCTGTTGGGCGACGTCACCTACGGGGGACGACGGTGGCAGGGCCGGGCCGTCCATTTCCTGCACGCCGCCCGGTTGTCCCTGGCCCATCCGGTGACAGGGGCCCCGCTGACCCTGGTGGCTCCCCTGCCGGCGGCGTTCGAACAGGCCCTGCGGGACCTGCGGTGAGCCATCGGGTCGATTGACAGGAGGGGAACCCTATGGTACGTTCCGGGCAGATGCGCAGGGAGACTGATGCCAAAGGCACCAGGGCGGTGACGCCCCGGCCCAGCCCGCGGGCGGGGGGGTTCGGCATGTACCTGGTCGCCCTGCTGTTCCTGTTGGGCGTCGTGTCGCTTCTCTTCTTCTTTCCCCAATACATGAACATGCGCACCGGCATCTACCGCATCTCCTGCAAGGAGATCCGCAAGAAGATCGAACGGGCCGTGGCCGACTACGACGCCAACAACACCATGACGATCGTCAAGCCGGGCAAGACCATCGACCTTGACTTCCTCAAGGAAACCGGGTTTCTCGCCGAGATTCAGTACTGCCCGGAAAAAGGCACCTACAAGTTTGGCCGGCAGGGCGAGGTGTACTGCACCCAGCACACCGACCCCGACCGTCCCCAGCCCGCCGAGGAACGGACGGCCGCGACCGGCGGGAAGTAGGGATCCGGGCCGACCTGGTTCGCCACACCACGCACGGAGGATCCATGGCCAAGCATCGCAGGCGGACATTCCTCATCAAGACCGGGCTCCAGCTCCGGTACATGGGCGTCATCGTGTCGACCATGCTCCTGGTGGCGTTTGGGGTGGGCTGGATCATCTACCACACCTCCTGGAGCCGCATCAGCAGTAACCCTGACCTGACCATCGACAAGCTGGCCGAGATCTTCGACACCGTCAACGGCCTGCTGTTGAGGTGGGTGGCCGTATTCGTGGTGGTCATTGCCATCCTGTCGATCTTCGTCTCACACAAGATCGCCGGGCCGGTCTACCGGTTCGAACGATCGGCCCGGGTCATCTCGTCGGGCGATCTGACCCAGCGGGTCAGACTGCGCCACGGCGACGAACTGCGGGAACTGCAGGACGCCTTCAACACGATGGCCGAAGCCCTGTGCGGGATGGTGAAGAAAGACCGCGAGGTCATCCAGAAGCTGGTGGCAGCCGGCAACCGGCTGAACGAGGCCCTGAAGAAGACCAAGCAGGACCCCGCCGCCATCGAGGCGGTGGCCAAGGACCTGTATGCCATCATCGATGAACTGCGCAAGGTGACCAAGGGTTTCAAGATCGACCCGGAACCTGAATCCAGCCGGGGCGACCCGGACGAGGAAGACACCGAGCGGGCCTGAGCCGCCCTCCCCCCGCGCCCTCGCCGGGGCAAACCCGCACCATCCCGCGGGAGACGGCGGTCCGACCGCCGGCCCGTCGGGAAGGACCCCTGGCAGGGCAAACCTCAACCCGAAGCCGGCATGGGCGGAAAAAACGCGCGGCCGGGAGGGTCCGCGAAGCGGGCGGGCGGCCTGGCGAACGCGGCGCGCTCGCCAGGCAGTCACCAGGGGACAAGGAGGGGCCCCCGGCCCCTGGCGAGATGGTCGGGAGGAACAGGGCCCCTCCCGCTCTGACTGCCGTTCCCAGGCTGGCGTTGCCCCTGAAAACCCTGGTCTCCCTGCACCGCTGACGTTCCCCCCCGTGGTAGGATGGGGGGCGCCGCCGGCCGGCGGCCACCTTCCCACCCAGCGAGGACCTGCGCATGGCCGTTTCCCCTTCCCTCCGCATCCTGATGTTGATCGGCAGTCTCTTGTGGTCCGTTGCCGCCCGGGCGGCAACGCCCGCCCCGGGGGATGTCCTCCCGGCGAACGAAGCGGCGGCTTCTGCGGCGGTGGCGGCCGCCAGCGACGGCCTGCCGCCAATCCCCTTCGAGAAATTCGTGCTTCCCAACGGGGCCCAGGTGATCCTGCACGTCGACCGCAAACTGCCGCTGGTGCATGTCAACCAGTGGTTCCACGTCGGTTCGGCCGACGAGCGGCCGGGCCGGACGGGTTTTGCCCATCTGTTTGAGCACCTGATGTACCAGGGCTCGCGAAACGCCTCGGGGGAGTATTTCACCTGGGTCGAACGGGCCGGGGCAAACCTGCGCGAAGGCGGGGTCAACGGCACGACCAGCCCCGACCGCACGAACTACTTCGCGACGGTGCCGGCGGGCAATCTCGAATACCTGCTGTGGCTGGAATCCGACCGGCTGGCCACCCTGCTCGAGGCCCTGACCCAGGAGAACCTGGACAACCAGCGGGCGGTGGTGCGCAACGAGCGGCGGCAATGGCTGGAGAACGCCCCCTACGGGCGCATCGGGGAACTTCTGCCGCGCCACCTGTTTCCCGAGGGCCATCCGTATTCCTGGCCGGTCATCGGTTCCCATCAGGACCTCGAGGCCGCCACCCTCGAGGACGTCCGGGAGTTTTTCCGGACCCACTACACCCCCGCGAACCTGTCGCTGGCCATTGTGGGAGATTTCGACCCGGACGAGGCCAAGGCCCTGGTGCGGAAATACTACGGGCCGATCCCGTCCGGTCCGCCCCGGGCGAAGGTCAAGCGGCTTGTGCCCGGGCTTCGCGGCGAAACCGTCGTGGAGGCGGTCGACCGGGTGCCCCAGGCCCGGCTGTACCTGGCCTGGCCGGTCCCTCCCCTGACCGATCCGGACGAGGCGCCTCTCGAGGTGACCGCGCGGCTCCTCACCGACGGACTGCAGGCCCGGCTTCCCCGCATCCTGGTGGCCGACCGGCGGCAGTGCTCGGCGATCTGGGCGGCCCTCCAGTCCGGGGAGATGGCGGGAATGTTCGTGATCACCGCGATCCTGCGCCCCGGGGCGACGTTCGAAGAGGTGGAAGGGACCATCGGGCGGGAACTGGCGCGGCTGGCGGCGGAAGGGCCCACTGCCCGCGAGGTCGCCCGCGCGCAGGTCACCTGGGAGACCGGTTTCATCAACGGCCTGGAGCGAATCGGCGGGTTCGGGGGGAAGGCCGACTTGCTGAACCAGTCGAACGTGTTCTGGGGCGATCCCGGCGCCTGGCGGGACGAAGTGCGGCGGATGCGGGCGGTGACGCCCGCCGACGTGCGGCGGGCGGCGGCCAGCTGGCTCGACCGGCCGGACCGGGTGCGGATTCGCTTCCGGCCCCTCGACCTGCCGGCGGCCGGGACGGCCACGGGAACCGCCGCCCCGGCTCCCGTGGACCGGGCCACTCCCCCGGCCCTGGGCGGGGACACCCCGTTCACCCTGCCGGCGATCACCACCGCCAGCCTGCCCAACGGGCTGACCGTCATGGTCCTGCCCCGGCCGGAACTGCCTCGGGCCGCCGTGACCCTCGTGGTCAAAGGGGGGAGCAGTGCCGACCCGCCGGGCCAGGCGGGGGCCGCCAGCCTGCTGTTGGCCGCCATCAGCCGCGGCACCGCCTCCCGTTCCGCGCTTGTGACGGAGGAGGACCTGCGCGACCTGGGCACCGGTCTGGGGGGCGGCGGTGACACCGACTCCTGGTCGATCGGGGTGGGCGTGCTGAAGCCCGGCCTGGCCTCGGCAACCCGGCTGCTGGCCGAGGTGGCCCGGTGGCCGGCCTTCCCCGCCGACGAGGTGGACAAGGAACGGGGCAAGGCCCTCGACGGTCTGGCCCAGGCCGAGAACGACCCCACCAATCTGGCTCAACGGCTGGCGGCCCGTCTCCTGTGGGGACCGTCCCACCCGTATGGGCACGCCTTCGCCGGAGTGGCGTCGGAGGTGGCGGCCCTGACCCGCGACGACCTGGTACGCATGCACAGAACCTGGTGGTCCCCCGACCGGGCCGCCCTGATCGTGGCCGGGGATGTCACCGTCCCGGAGGCCCTGCGGCTGGCCTCAGACACGTTCGGAGACTGGGCCCCCGCTCCCGCCGCCGATGACACCCCGGGGGCGGTCACCGCCCCAGCTCCGGCGCCGTTCGGCCGCCTGTTCCTCTGCGACCGTCCCGGGGCCGTGCAGACCGTGATCGCCCAGGTGCTCCCGGGGGCCCCGCGGAGCGACCCCGACCTGCCGGCCTGGCGGCTGGTCGACACCGTCTGGGGTGGCGGCGGGTTCGGCACCCGACTGATGATGAACCTCCGCGAGGACAAGGGGTACACGTATGGGGTGCGGTCCTATTTGACGCCGGCCCGCCTCGGCGGCAGCTGGATGGCGGTCACCGCCGTGCAGGCCGACAAGACCGGGGAATCGGTGCGGGAGATGGTGCGGGAACTGGACGACCTGGGGCAGGGCCGCCCCGTCGGGGAAACGGAGTTCACCGCCGCCCGCGCCCGGTGGGACCGCGGGATGGCCCAGGGCTACGAGGCCCTGGGGGCAGTCGTCGCCAAGGTGGCGGCGGCCTGGGCGGCGGGGCTCCCCCCAACCGCCCTCCAGGAGGAATACGACCTGGGGCGGGCGGTCACCCTCGACCGCCTGCGGGCGGTCGCCGCCGACCGGGCCAGGGGCGACCGGGCCTTTCTGATCCTGGTGGGGGACCGGGCGACCGTGACCCGCGAACTGGCCGAGGCGGGCCTGCCCGCGCCCGACCTCGTTTCTTCAGAGGGGTTCCTCCAACCGCCCCAATAACCCCTGCCCGCCGCGAGGGGCAGGTCCTCCGTCAGGACGTTCCTCCCCCGCGACGGCCAACCTCCAGGGATCGATACCCCGCCCGACCGGGCCGCGCCTCCTGTCCCGATGGCCTCCCGGCGTCCCTGAAAACCGCCGTCCTGCGCCGAACGAGAGGGCGAAAGGTTTTCCTTGACACGAAAGTTAGTTTTGTCTATATTATTTTTATAAATAAAACTTTTGGTCCTGGCCGTGTCCGGGTATCAGACCATACAAAGGAGAAATGCATGAAACCGATGGTCTTCATGATGATGTTGTGTGCCGTGCTGGCCGCCGTGCCGGCGACCGGGCTGGCCGGCGGCTGTGGTTCCTGCCCCGGGGATCACCCGAAGCTGACCGGAGCCGCCCAGGGGAAGGTCTGCGGGCCGTGCCCGTCAATGGTACAGGAGCGCCAGTCCTGTTCTCCCCAGGGGAAGATGTCCGGGTCCGAGGCTTGTCCCCCGGGCGGCGCCTGCGACGTGAAGGTCACCGAAGCCGTCCAGTCCGCCAAGCCCGAGGGAACCCCTCCTTCGCTGGTCCAGGAATCGGAAGGGCTGGTGAACACCCCCGGGCTGTTGGCTCTGATCAAGTCCCGGGTTCCCATGGCGGTCTTCGATGCCCGCGCCCCGAAATGGGATGACGGGAACCGCATCCCCGGGGCCCGCTGGCTCTCCCCGACCGCCACTCCTGCCGAAATCCGCCAGCACGTGAAATCGCAGGATCAGTTGATCGTGACCTATTGTGCCGGGTTCACCTGCCCGGCCAGCAAGCAGTTGTCCGAGCACCTGAAGAAACTGGGGTATTCCAATGTCCTGGAGTATCCCGAGGGAATCGCGGGCTGGGTCAAGGCTGGCCTGCCTGTGGAAAAGGAGAAGAAGTAAGAAACCAGATGGATCCCCCCGGGCAGTCCGTCAGCCCGGGGGGATCGTTCTTTTCCGGGAACCATCGCGGCGTGCGGCCAGGGATCCCAAAGGTCACCGGCCAGGTTTCCCGCCGGCCAGCGGGCCTTTCACGTATTTCGGAACTGGTCAGGGGATGGCAGGACGCCGGCCTTTGTGGTAGGTTGGGACCCCTTAGGAGGTGGACCATGGGAAACCCGCAAAGCCTGCTCTGCCCGTTACTGCAGAAACCCTGTCAATCTGAAGCCTGCGCCTGGTGGGGCCGCAAGGAAGCCAACTGCGCCGCCCGCATCCTGGCCCGCCTGCCGATGATGGGGGTCGATCCGCTCGAAGCCCTGTTGTCGGGGAAAAAGGGCCAAAACCCCCACGATACCAGGGACTGAGGGGCACCGAGGTCCTGCCCGGGCCTCCGTCCGGTTGGACCGGCCCGGGGCCAGAAGCTCAGATCACTCGGACACGAGGGCGGAGGCAAAGATCTCCTTGAACCGCCCCGGGGTGCGGGCCACCTTCCGCCGGCTGTAATCGAAGAAGACCATGCCCGTCCGGGCACGGGCCACCTCGACGCCGTCTTTGGTGCGGGTGATGCGGTACAGGAAATCACACCCCGTCCGTCCCAGGTCGGCCACCCCCACCTCGACGGACAGCACATCCCAGTGGAAGGCTTCGGCCTTGAGGATCAGCAGGGCGTTGGTCAGGATCATGCCGATGCCGTCGATGTCGCGCTCGGACAGGCCGAAATCGTTGAGGAACCGCAAACGGGCCTCGTGCAGGAGCGTCAGGACGGCATCGTTGGCCAGGTGACCGCCGTAGTTCACATCGTCGATGCGCACCTGGAACTCGGTGGCAAAGGGGAAGGTCTTGGGAAGGTCGAGTTTGACTCGCGCCATGGCTTTGCCTCCCAATGGGTGGTATGGAGGAGACCCCCCGCAGGAGAATCTCCTTCACATTCATTCTATCACACCACCCCTCGCTACCGACAAACGAAGATCCACCGCGATTTGGCAGACATCAGAGAGGGCCTGGGGGGGCGGCCAGCCAGGAGTGACGACGGGGGCACTCCCCTCCAGGCGCGGCGTGGGGATTCGGGGCGAAGAGGGAAGGGGGGCAGGAAACCGGCGCCCGGCTTGCCGCTGAAGGGTCAACGGGAGCAGGCAGTCCACCGCGGCTGGCCGGGGGCAGGTCGTTGGCTGGGAACGGCTTCCTGCGGGAATCCCCGCGAGAGTTCGGGGCGGGCTCACGGCCGGGTCTCGGCAAGGGCTTCCAGAAAGGCGTCGCGGACGAGGGTCTCCGTTTCGGTGGCGTTGGCCGCCCGGGTGAATTCGGCAAACCCGTCACCGCCCTGGGCCAGGAAGTTGTTGTAGGCCACGCGGTATCTGCCGTCGGGGACCACCGCCGTCCCGTCGGCCAGGCGGATCCCCGCCCCGCCAGGAGGGATTTCCAGGCCGGTCCAGGCCAGGGCGTGCAGAGCTTCCCCCCGACGGCAGACCGTTTCGAGGTCCCGTCCGGACAATTCGCCGACCAGGACGGAATGGTTGAAAGGAAGAGCGTTGTACACCTGGCCGGACGACACCGGGCCGGCCGGCAGGTCGGCCCGGGCCCCGCCGACGTGAAACACGGCCACGGGCTCACCGACCGCGCGGCTTACGGCGCGGGCGACCGCCGCGGGCAGGGATTCACCACCCGGGGCGAAGCGCAGGAGGGGGCGGGGAAGGGTGGCCACCACCCGGGCGAGCTCTGCCCGCAGAGGTGCGGAAGCCGAGGCGATCAGGGCCTCGACGGCGTGGTCGGGAGGAATGCGGGCCGCATCAAGCAGGTGGGAACGGTATTCGACCTTGGCGAGTCCCTGCCCCCCCGGCCCCGGGAACAGGGTCAGCTGGCCGAGATGGGACCCGTAACCCCGGGTCTGGACGATCCAGACGCCGTTCAGGCGGCGGGGCTGGTCGAGATGGGTCTGGGTATGCCCGCCCACGATCACGTCGAGGCCGGGAACGGCCACGGCCAGCAGAAGGTCGATGGGATGCCCGCAATGGCTCAACAGGACGATGATGCCACAGCCGCGCCCGCGCAGACGCGCGACTTCCCGCCGCAGGGCCGGGATCACCGGCTCGAGCCTGGTTCCCGCAATGTTGCGGGGGAAGGTGATGGAGGGCAGATCCTCGGTCATGGCCCCGAGGATGCCGATCCGGACCCTGCCGATCCGGGCCATTACCGACGGCCGCCACACCCCGCGAGAGCCTGACGCCGGATGCAGATTGGTACAGACCAGGGGGAACCGGGCGGACTCCTGGGAGTCGATCAATCCCTGGAGATCGTGGTCGAAGTCGTGG
>CAZKPI010000008.1:0-12041 GCA_964554555.1 uncultured bacterium | reverse complement strand
TGCCCAGCGCGACCACGGTGTAGCCGAGCTGGTTGTACAGCTCGGTCATCAGCCGGCCGCGGGACAGGTTGACCACCGGATCGCCCTGGAACCGGTCACCCGCATCGACGACCAGGTACCGGCCGCCCGAGCGCAGGACCTCCATCCGGAGACGGCCGAGAAGGCCGCCGAGCAGGGCCGCACCGCCCACGGTCGGCGGGTTGTCCACCCCCATCCAGAGAGCGGGGGCAGGCTGGAGGGTGCCGTGCCAGTCGTTGGTGTGAAACAACGTCACGGGCGGCAGGGCCTCTTCGGCCAGGCAGGGTCCCGCCAGGAGGACGGTCACCAGGCAGGCCGCCAGCCGGCGGGAAAACCATCTGCGAAGGAAAGGCTTTGATGCTGACATGGGGTGATTGCTCCGGAAGAGATTGGAAGGGGATATTCTATGTTTCCTGCCGCCGGCTGTCCATGGCCCCGCCGCCGGAGTTCCGGCAACCTGTCGGCCGGGAAGGCCTCCCGTGCGGCCATGGGCCGTCGGGAAACCCGGCCCGCCGCCCGTTCCCGGTCGTGCCGCCGGCGTGAACGGCGGGAAAAGGCTGGAGTGAGCGGGCCGCCAGAAAATCTCCCGACAGAAAAAAAACCTGGAACGAAACGGGGGGCTCGGGCGTATTCCAGGTGAAAGGCCCCACGGAACGACCAGCCGCGGGGGTAGATGTTGGGAACACTGAGCGGGTTCGTGGTATAGTGAATCCCATAAATCTGGACCGATCGAGGAGGAACGTATGAACCGGAACATTCTGCTTCTTGCGGTGGCCCTGTTGGTCAGCAGTCTGGCCGTCTTCGCCGCCGAGTCGGCCTCGTCAGGCAAGATCGAGAGCCCCGAGATGAACCTGACGGTCGACAACTCCCTTCCCGCCACCTTCCGGGGCGGCGACCCCGACTCGGGGGTCGTGCACGTCCTCGAGGACGCCGTCTACAAGCGCATGGAGCACTCCCTGCTGTATGAAGACAGCACCGAAGGCCTGGGCGCCGCCGCGTCCGGCACGACCTTCGACGGTCCCCCGACCATCAACTGGACCACCGAAAAGGTCGATGCGAACGGCAACCTGACCGTCATCAGCAACGACAACAACAACTCCGCGACCAGCGAGAGCGAGTTCCCGGAACCCGGTGAGTACCAGGTCTCCAACTCCGGCGCCCGCCAGGTGTCCGGCGGGTCCGCCGAGACCTCCGGCTCCGCGGCGGGCTCCACTGCCCAGGCCGGGGCCAGCAGTCAGGGTGCCACCGGCCAGACCGGGGCCAGCAGTCAGGGTGCCACCGGCCAGACCGGGGCCAGCAACCAGGGCGCCACCGGCCAGGATGGCGCGGCCGCGGCCGGCCAGCGCGTGACCAGCACCCAGACCATGGGCGTCAAGTGCCACGACGTGACCAGCCCCAACCTGTGGGTGGTCTTCCAGGAAGGCGCGGGCAAGACCGATCTGGCCGCCAGCGAGAAAGCCCTGCAGGAAGAACTGGCCGCCCAGATGGAAGCGGCCAAGGGCACCTTCACCCCCGAGACCAGGCTCGAGGGCAGTCTGGCCGAGGCCAGCCTGCTGTCGGTCTACGAGTTCCCCAAGAACGTGAAACCCACCGAGAAGACCGCGGCGGTCGCTCTGAAGGGTCCCGTGTTCGACGAGTCCGGCAAGTCCGTGGCGGCCGTTTCGGGTGAGGTCAAGGCCCAGGTCCTCGACAAGGAAACCCAGACCCGCAAGATCGAGGTGGGCGAGCAGACCCTGAAGGGCATCTTCATCCGGCGCAACGTGCCCTTCCTGGTGGCCGCCCAGATCACCGACAACGGCGAGTACAAGAAGGACGCCGCCACCTTCCGGATCGAGAACCAGGAGACGGGCGAGGCGGTTGAGAAAGTCGACGGCGCGTTCCTGTTCCGCGTGCCCAACTACCCCCGCGCCGAGTATGCCGACCAGCCGGTCTACCAGTTCGTCATGGAAGGCAAGGATGACTCGGGCAACCTGACCACGGTCAAGGTTCCCCTCTACGTCGTGAACACTGCCGTCTCCTACGAGGGCGGCCAGAATCAATAACCCAGAGGAAGGTCAAGCAACAGCCATGAAACGGTTCTCCACCCTGATCCCGATGACCCTCGCCGCCCTCGCGCTCACCGCCCTGCTCCCCCTCGGCCTGGCGGCCCAGGATGAACCCCAGCCCGCCGCCGCTCCGGGGGGGAGCCCGGCGTCTCCCCAGATCGACGAAGCGAAGACGCCCTGGCTGAAAGGCGTGACCATTCCCAACAAGCCCGACCACCCGTCGCCCGTCCTGAAGGCCGAGATCCTTCTGCCCGACGGCCGTCCGATCCCCGCCACCCTGAGCGAGGACGTCGGGATCCTGATGATGGTCAACACGGGCATCTTCGACGAGAAGCCCCCGGCCGAATGGAATGGCCAGTCCCTGCCGAACGCCCAATGGGCAGGCCAGCCCTCGGTGCGGTGGTTCTTCGACGACGTCGCCAAGAACCAGAGCACCCTGGCCAGCTGTGGCGAGCAACTGCCGGCCAACCAGATGAAGGTCACCCCGCTCAACCCGTGCCGCAAGGGCGGCGTGACGGTGACCCTGGCCCGGCCCATGACCTATGAGGAATCACCGGGGAAGGAGAAGAGGGTGTTCGCCAACTCCAGCACTGCCCTCAACGTCCGGGTGACCGACATCACCCCGCCGACCAGCGGCCTGGAACTGAGCGTGGGCGACCTGAAGGGCACCTTCTGGGCCGCCGAGAACCCCCCCCACCACTATCCCCTGCCCAAGACGGCCGACGTCTTCCTGAAGGGGCCGCTGTTCAGCCCGAAGGGCCAGGACGAGCAGATCGTGGTGCCCGGCATCGAGCTGGGCGACAGGATGATCCTGACCCCCGAGCAGGGGGCACTGCACCTGCCCAAGACCGGCGAGTTGAAGATCCAGCTGGCCCTGCAGGACAACGAGGAGGTCGACGCCAAGTCGGTCACCTGCGGATTGTGCGAACTGGCCGACGGCAAACCGGTGGCGGTCGCGGGGGCCACCGGCCCGACCATCGACCTGGCCAAGGTGAAACTGCCGGCCCAGCCGTACATCTTCATCGATGCCAAGGATCTGACGGGCAACCGGCAGGTGCTGTGCATTCCCGTCACCGTGAAGTGACCGTTCCCCGGGGGCCCGACCGACAGGAGGTCGGAAGGGCCCCTTGGCCGCCGCGGCCGGCGGCGCGAAACGCGAGGTTGGTGCCCGGCAGACGGGCGCTCCCCGATGGCGTGGAGGGTCCGCACCCGGCCCCTCCACGGGGGTGAGGCGGGTTCGCGCCCGAGGAAGGACAACCCGGCGGGCCCATCATCCCCACGGAAGCGGGAGAAAAAGCAGGAAGGGGACGAACACGCCCATGGAATCCGGCTTCCAGCACCAGTTTCGACGATCACCCCGGCTGTCAGGCCGGGGTTTTACCGTCGTGGAGGTGATGATCGCCTTCCTGGTGCTGGGACTGGTTCTCCTGCCGGTTTTCTGGTTCTTGACCAATGCGATGAAGGAGACCGAGCAGTTCTACTGCGAGGCGGTGGCGATCTCGCGGGCCAAGTTCGTGATGGACGCGCTGATGTTCCAGATCCCCTGGCGGGTCATCCGGGCGGGGAACCCCTGCACGTTTGACGACCCCAAGAAGGTGCCGGCGGTGGGCAGTCTGCTGGCGGCGGCGATCCCGCTGATGTTCGAGGCGGAATATGCCGGCACGGCGCCCGGCACCTACAAGGGCGAAGGCCTGATCAAGGACGCCAAGGGGTTTTTGTACCGGATCCGGGTGCGATGCGTCGACGTCGAGAATCTGGAGTTCAAGATCGGGGGCAAGACCTTCCAATCGAAGGAACTGACCGCCAAGGACGCCGACGGCAAGTTCACCCTGATCAAGCAGTTGGTCCTGCAGGTGAAATGGTCGCTGACCAAGGGGGTGGACCCGCTGACCGACCCCCGGGCCAAGAGCCTGTTCCTGACCGGCTACAAGGCGGATCTCGAACGATGAGAGAGACGGGAAGGCGGGGCATGGCGGTGGTGGTGGTGCTGTTTTTCGCCTTCACCGTGGGCATCCTGCTCTACGCACTGGTGGGATCAAGCACGAACATCGCCTTTCAGAACAAGCTGACCCTGCGGCAACTGCAGGCCTACTACCTCGCCCACTCCGGCGTCCAGCACATCCAGCTGAAACTGCGCCTTCTGCCGCGCGAGACGTTCGAAGCCTTCGCGGGCGGAGGCGGGGGGAACCCGTATGCCGACGTGTCGAGCGACGACCATCCCACGCTTCTGGTCTGCCCGAACGGACCGTTCGACCTGTTTTCCGGAAACCCGCCCCCGGACGCCGAGCCGATTCGGGGGTCCTACACCTGCACCACCTTCGAACTGCAGAGCACCCACAAACGGATGAAGCTGGTGCAGGACGGATACAAGATCCGGGTCGTGGCCGAAGTGTTTCCCAACTTCCCGGTCAGCCTGAAGCAAAGGGTGGAAGACGAGATCACCGAGGAAATCATCGTCTCGCGCTTCACGGGAGGCATCGGCGGGCCATGAGCAGAAGCCGGCGCGGATTCTCGGTCGTGGAGGGCATCATCGGGGCCATCCTGCTGGCCATGCTCTTTTTCGTGGCGTTCCGGACCCTGTCGATGGCCCGGCAGGAAGCCCTCAAGGGGCTGTGGCTGCAAGAGCAGATCATCGCTTTGCGCAACTCCACCCGGGCGCTGGGACAGGCCGTCAAGTCGACCAGCTACCCGACCACGCTGGTCAAGAGCGGGGGCGAGGAGCTCGTGTTTTCCTACAAGGAGGCCCGCAGTTTCGACGACTCGGGACGCCTGCGGAAACTCGAGGTCAAGAACGACGACGCGATGGACCTGCACCTCATTTCGGGGTTCATCTCTCCGGGGGACACCCCGCAGAGGGTGATGTATTTTCCGGTCTGCTTTCCGGAAACCGACCTCGACAGCTACACCCCCGGCCGCATCGTCTGGAACGAGCTGGTGCTGGAGCCCGACCCGGCGACCCACTGGTATTCGGGGCTCGGGCGGCTGGTGCTGATCGAGCGGGAGGAGACCTACACCTCGAAGGGGCTGGCCTCGCGGGCCTTTTCGCTGACCCTGGGGTTCAACGAGAGCCTGCCGGTCACCCGGCGGAAAGAGCTGGTCGGGAACGTCGACAACGTGTTCGTCAGCTATTTTTCGGTCGACGAACTGCGTGGGATCGCTGTGACCGGCGAGGGGGCGGTGGACCGGAAGATGCGCCGCCGGCACCTGGTTTCCATCCGCATCGAGTGTTCGCACCCTCGTGACGAGAGGATGCGGATCGGCGACCAGTGTTCGGTGGTCAACAACGTCGACATCAGCGAGCTGGTGGGCGGCGGCATGACCCTGGTCGTGGTCTCGGTGACGGGGAACACGGCCAAGGTGCTGGTCAACGGCAGTGAGCAGTCGGCGGGGGTCGGGACGGTGCTGGGCGGGCAGTTGAAGGTGACGGCGGTCAAGGCCGGCACCCTCGGCAACGCTGGATACATCAAGGCCGCCCTGTTGAATTCGACCCGGGAACAGATCTTCTACGAGAGGAAGTGACCCCGGGGAGGGACACAGGGTTCCACCCCTGCCTGGAGGGGCGAGCCTTCGGCGCGGCCCCCGATTCCATATCCTTCATCCTGGAGCCGGCTGAAGGCTTGCCGAAGAGGCTTTGCCCCTTCGGCCCCGCCAGGGCCCATGGCCCTGGACCCTTTCTTCCGGCGAGGGGAACCCTGGGGCGATCCCCTCGCGGAAGCTCCAGTTCCCGGTCCGTAAGCCGTTTGGCGGACCCTTGCTCCATCTCCCGGCGTGGGGCACTGCCGGCAACTGATCGATCGGATGGTTTCGATGCCCTTGACGCCGTCGGGTGAGCTTCCTATATTCCACCTGGAAAGCGGTGATTCAACATCCCGGGGGTCACGCAGACCCCCCGCGAGGGGGACGCCGGCCATGTTCGGAATCAGCCTGACGGCAGGGATCCTGGTGCATGCCGCGTTGTTTTTGCTGTGTGTCCACCACCTCGTTTCGGGGTATTTCTCCCCCCCTGGCAGGAATCAGGAGGAAGGGGGCACGGGCGGCGACCTGGCCGCCACGCTGGTGGGCTGGCTGACTCCTTTCCTGTTCACCGCCTCCCTGGTGGCCCTGGGGGCCGCCTTGTCCTCGGATGACCTCCTGCGGGACGTCCCCGCCGACCTTTTCTTCTTCGGGATGTTCGGCATCCTCGGGTGGACGGTCCTGGGAGTGTGGGCAGGCCGGGTCACCCTTCCCCCGGACTGCCGGGAAGAGCCCCGCTCCTATCTGCCGCGGCGCCTCCCCGAACGCCGGCGGCGCCTGGGTACCCTCGGAGTGCGCGAAATCGGTTGACTTGGCCTGGGGCGGGAGAGTACATTTCGACTCGCTTTCCGCCCCAAATCTCAACCGGAGGGTACCATGAAAAAGCTGTTCCTGTTCATCCTCGTTTGTCTGTTGGCGGTTCCCGGTTCGGCGCTGGCCGAGCAGATCAAGGTCAGCGGCGACCAGGCCAAGGTCCTGGGGTACGGTCTCGAGTTCGACACCGCCAGGCAAGGCAAGGTGGCGGTGACGATGGGCCGCGAGGTGATTTTCCTGAACGAGGCCCTGACTTCCGCCTCTTTCAAGAAGGATGCCGAGCACCCCCTGAAGCACGACCTGTACTACTCCTGCATGGGCTGTGACAAGCATCGCCGGACCCCCGGCAAGTGCAAGTGCGGGGCCAATCTCGAACCTTCCGTCAAGCACGGCAAGGAATGGCACCTGATCAGCCGCGACGCGGAGGGCAAGCTCACCGTCGGCTCCGGGCAGAAGAAGGCCTGCGCCTGCCAGTGCGGCTGTGACTGCCAGCATCCCTGCACCCCCGAGGCTTGCGCCAACTGCCCCACCTGCAAGAATTGCACGATGTGCCAGGAAAAGTGCGCCAAGGGCAACCCGTGCGGTTCCTGCAAAAAGGATGGCACCTGCAAGAAGGCCGGCACCTGCCCCAAGCGCCAGAAGGCCGAGCCCAAGGCCGGTGACGCCTGCACCCCCGACGGCTGTGGTTCCTGCGCCCAGTAACTTCGGAAAGACAACGGAACGGGAGGGCGGCGCGGCTGTCCCGACCTGACCGTGAAGGACCAGACCCCCTTCCGCCCGGGAGGGGGTCTGTTTTTTTTTCAGGGAAGGAAGGGCACCCATGGAGGACGGGTCTAGCCCAGGCCGTCCGGAGGGGCGGGGGGGGAATGACGCCGGCAGGAACTAGGCGCGCAGGCGGCCGATGGCCTGCCGGAGGTTGAGCCGGGCGTTTTTTTCGAACAGACCCTTTCCCGTCGCCGTCAGGAAGAGCCTGGGGCGGGCCAGGAACCCTTCGAGCACGGCGAGGCGCTTCTCGCGGTAGACGGTGTCATCGACGAGGGCATACTCGCGCCGGATATTCCGCTCGTATTCGAGGAACGGCTCGCGGGGGGCACCCAGGATCGCCAGATCGACGTCGGCGATGACCTTGCCGTCGGGGGTTTCAGGCGGCCGGTCGTGGCGGGTGACCATGATCAGGTCGGTCACGGCTTTCACCCGGCCCGCCGGGACACCCAGGCGGGTCAGGCATTCCCTGGCCAGGTCGGCACTGCGGGCCTCGTTGTCATCGGCCTGGATGTCGTAGACGGCGTCATGGAACCAGAGGGCCAGCTCGACGGTCAGCGGATCGGCGGCCTCGCCCCGCAGACGGTCGAAGGTTTCGAGGCAGAACCCGATGTGGGCCAGGTTGTGGTAGGCCCGACGGGGGGTGGCATAGGCCTCGGACAGGCGGGCGAACACCTCGCCGGTCGGGCCGGACGTCAGGTCGAGACTCGCGCAGAGCCAGCGCCAGCGGATGATTTCAGCTTCGGCCATGGCGGTCGAGGAGCAACTCGTAGACGGCGGGCGGCACGTACTGCCGCACCACCTCGCGCCATCCGGCGGGGCCGACCAGGCCTTTCACGAGGCTCGAACTGACCTCGGCGATCTGGCGGGGGGGCATGAGGAAGACGGTGGTGATACCTGGGTGGAGGTCATGGTTGATGTGGCGCATCCCCCGCTCGTATTCGAAGTCCCGGGTATCGCGGATGCCGCGCAGGATGAACTGGGCGCCGACCGCGCGGGCGTATTCGGCGAGGTAGCGGTTCTCGAACTGGTCGACGGTGACCCGGGGCAGGCCCGCCACCGCGAGACGCAGGGTACGGAGGCGTTCGTCGAGGGTGAAGGCATAGCGTTTGTCGGGGTTCTGGCCGATGGCGACCACCAGCTCATCGAACAGGGCACTGCCCTGCTCGACCATCCAGAGGTGGCCGTTGGTGATGGGGTCGAAACTTCCCGCATACACGGCTTTTCGGGGCATCCTGTCCTCCCGGGGCGGATTCTGGTCTTCTTCCGACACAGTATCCCAAGGATCGGGTGGATTCAAGCCCAGGCAGAGGTGAAGGGTGCCCAGGCCGTTGCCGGTGGAAGGGAACGAAGGAATGCGGCACGAGCAGGCCGACACGGGAACCGGGGAGAGAGATGAAGAGCATCCCGACAGCAGAAGCCCAGGGAAAAGCGGGGGAATGGAGACCAGGAGCGGGGAACCTGGACTTGCCGCGGTCAGGAAGCGGGCGGCGGGACGAACAGGAAGGCTTCGACGGAACGGGACTTGCCTTTGACCCGGGAGACCGCCAACCGGGTGAAGGCCGAGACGGGCGGCCCGCCGCCGGCGGCGGCCTGGCGGACCACCTCGGCCTCGGCGACCACGCCGGCCGCGGGCTGGGCCAGGGCCAGGTCGCACAGGCGGGAGGCCAGGTTGACGGTATCGCCGATGACCGTGAATTCCTGCCGGACCAGGGGGGTGCCGAGAATCCCCGACAGCACCGGGCCGTGCACCACCCCGACCCCGAGGCGGGGAATGGGGAATCCGGCCAGGGCGGACAGGGCGGATTCACCACCCCGACCCCGAGGCGGGGAATGGGGAATCCGGCCAGGGCGGACAGGGCGGCGGTCATCCGCCCGGCGGCCCGGACCGCCGCCGCGGCCGCGCCCGAAGAGCCGCCCAGGGAGCCGGGGTCGAAGACGGCAAGGATCTTGTCGCCGATGAACTTGTCGATCTCCCCGCCCTGGGCGCGGATTTCCCGGGACATGGCCTGCAGATACCGGTTCAGGTGGACGACGAGGCTGGCCGGGTCCTGCCCATGCAGGAGGTTCTTGAACCCCGGCAGGCCGGCGAAGAGGACGACGACCGTCCGCTGTTCGCCGCGGCGGGCCGATTCCTCGCGGGCCCGGTCGGCCGCCACCCCGCGCACCGACTCGGAGACAAACCGCCGCAGGCGGTTCCCTTCCTCGACGCCATCGGCCATGGCATTGAAGGCGGCCGCGAGATGACCGAACTCGTCATGGCGGTCGACCGGCAGACGCACGGCAAAGTCGCGGCGCATGAACCGGTCGACGGTTCCGGTGAAGACCAGCAGGGGGGCGAGGAGCCGCCTGGCGACCTGGGCGGCCAACCCGCAGGTGATGACCAGCAGGGCGGCCAGCAGGCACCGGTGACCGTGGACGGCGGCCCAGTGGGCGGCGAGGTGCCGGCCCACCGGTTCCTCCGCCAGCAGGACGAGGTCGGTGGCCTCCTCGCCGGTGTAGGCCAACAGCAGGGTGGCGGAGGCCCCGGCGCCGGTGCGGGCGAGGATCTTCCCTTCGCCGCGGGTGGACAGCCAGGAGGCCCAGCGTTCGGCGGGAGTCCCGATCCTCTGGTGCTCCGACCAGACCGTCCGCAGGTCGTCGCGCGGGCCGAAGGGGAAGAAGAAGGGGGGTTCGAGGACCATCGAGGGGTAATCGCGGCGGGCAAGGCGGACATCGGCCACACCCTGCTCGTGCAGGTGATTGAGGAGGTGCCAGATGCTGGCTTTGGCGACCCAGTGGGTCAGGATCACGCCGCGGCGGTCGTGCGGGGGGCCCAGGAAGGCCCGGTAGGAATGCTGGGAAAAGTTGCCCGTGCGCTGTCGGGCGGCCACGGCGGGCGCCCCGACGAAGCCGGCCAATTCGCCGGCATCCATCAGCACCAGCAGGATGTCGCGGATCTCCTCGGCCTTGGCCCCGGAGAGGAGGGCCCCCGGGTCGGCTCCGGCCGGGGCGGCGGCGGCGGCGGTGCCGGCGGCGGCGGGAAGCCGCTCGAGGACGTCGCGGAACAGGTCGCCGAAGAACCGCCGGCCGCCGTCCGGGGCGTCCTGGTCGGGGTTCATGGGTCGTTCCGCGGGGGCGCCGCCCCGTGCCAGGCCGGTCACCACCACGAAGGAACTGCCGTCGGCCAGGCCCTGTTCGTAGAGCCTTTGCAGGCCATCGCCGAACGCGGGGCCGGCCGGCCCGCCGGGGGCGGGGGTGAGCCAGGTGCCGGCGCTGGCCAGCCGGCGCCGGAACAGGTGGATCTGGGCGCCAACCAGGGCGCGGAGGCTGTCTTCCAGATGGGAGGCCCGGGCGGCCAGGCGGGCAGGGAAGCCCCGTTCGAGGCGGAAGTGTTTTTCGATGGCGGCCCGCTCCAGCAAGGCGGCACCAACCATCAGGGCCGGAAAAAGGATGGCCAGGAAGGCGACCACCAGCCGGGGGGTGAGGCCGACCCGGATCCGGGGAAAGGCCAGGAAGAGAGACAGCAGGACTGCCCCCAGCCAGCCCCACCCGCGGGTCAGGCCGGCGAAGGCGGCCTGGAAGGCGTGCCCGACCTGTTCGGCCGGACGGGGCACCTGGCCGCCCAGCCGGAACGCTGTCCCATCGGGGAGGCGGCCGGTCCGGACCACGAGGCGACCTTGGGGGGCCCCGGCCGAGCCGTCGAGAGACCCGGCCGCGCCGTCGGGGGCAACGGCCGAGCCGTCGGGGGGCCCGGCCAAGTCATCAGGAGGGCCGCGGGGCCGTTGGACCACGCCGTCGCCGGGGGACCCGGCCGGGTCGTCGGGACCGTTTCCGGTGGGAAGGGGCGATCTGTTCCCGGCGGGGGGGCCGGCGGGGGTGCGGGTCGGACGAGGCACGGGGGTTTCGCGCGGCCACTCGCGGCGGCCAAGTGGCCCTTCCGACCCCGGGCCGGCCGTAGCGAAGCGGATGGTCAGGCCGCGGGCGGCGAAGGCCAGTTCCAGCGCCGAGAGACCTTCCTCGGGGGTAACCCCGGTGCCCTCGCGGAAGAGGAGGATGCCGGCCGGGAACTCGTTCCAGAACAGGTGCCCGGGGAAACAGCGGGTGTGGGATGCCAGGCAGATGAGCGGCTGCCAGAGGAACCTGCCGGAGGGCGGGTTCCCAATGACCAGCCAGCGGCCGAGGCCATCGCAGAACAGGTCCTCCAGCCCCTGGCCGGGCTGGAGTTCCTTCCGGAACAGGCCATCGCGGGTTTTTTCCAGAAGGGGGGCGTGCGGCGCCCCCCCCATGACGTCGCGGAAGGAGGCGAACACCACCCGGGCGAGGCGCCGGCGGGCGGCGGCGGCCGGCCCGCCCTCGGCCAGGATCGAGGTGGAGAACGGCTTTTCGGGGTCGGGGGGAAGGTCGGGGCGGACGTTTTCCATCAGGATCCAGGCGGAAGCGCCCAGCCGACCGGCCAGGCGGTCCAGGCGGGCGGCCGCGGGCCCGGCAAGGAAGGCGGGGCGGGCGGCGGCGGGGACGGCGGCCACCTCTTCGGCCAATCGGTCCAGTTCCGCCTGGGCGGCCAGCGACAAAGCGCGTTCAGGGGAATAGACCTCCTCCAGCTGGCCCGCCTCCTCGCGGAGCCGGTATTCGAGGAGGGCCTGCTCGTTTCCGGCGGAGCGGTCCGCCAATGCAGGAGGGCCAGGGCGAAGCCCCAGAGGAGAGCCGCGCCCAGCATGGGGAGCCAGCCCCCGAGGCGGATCGGGGCTCCATCCGGTGCCGGGGGGGGGAAAACGGCGGCCGGATCCTGGCCCGGTGCTGGCGGGTGGGTTGGTATCGACGGGGTCTCCGCGGGGGGAGGGGGAGGAAGCGGGACGGAGGACGGGGACGCCGCGGTGCCCGGGGTGGAGGGAGCGGTGGCGGGGGAGC
>CAZKPI010000007.1:3543-27391 GCA_964554555.1 uncultured bacterium | reverse complement strand
ACCACCCCTGGGTCCGAATTCTCCCCGCGTTGTCGCCGGGCGAAATGGCACGATGGTACCAGAGGGCCGACGTCGTGCTCAATGTTTCCCACGTCGAGGGGGGGTCCCAGTTCATGCTCGAGGCGATGGCCTTGGGTGCCCCGGTCCTGGCGTCCGACATCCCCGGCAATCGGGCCTACATCACGGACGAGGCCTCGAACGAAGGCCGCGGCACCGGGTTCCTGTATTCCACGAGCCCGTCACCCGAGGGGTTCCAGCGCATCCACGAGCAGGCCGACCTTGCGGAAAAGATGACCTTCCTCCTGGAACACCACGAAATACGCACCCAGACCGGAAAACGGGCGGCCGCGTGGGTGAAGGAAACCCTCAACCCCGACCTGGAAGCCTTCCTGTACCTGGAACTGTACCGCAAGCTCACCGACAAACGGTAAGCTACCGCCCAGGCCCAGGCCAACCGGACCCCTGGCGATGGGGCTTCAGGCGGCGAGGTCTTTGTCGGCGGTGGGGTCGCCCCGGATCCCGAATCGCGGGAACTGCTGGCGCAGGCGGGTCAGAACGGTCTTCCCCAGCCATTCTCCCGTGATGGGGGGCAATGATGGATCGAGGGTCTTGCCCTCCTGGAACTTCTGGAGCACGAAACGGGTGGTGCCCAGGGCCTTCAAAAAATCGCCGATGCTGAGGAGCCAATCCGGGCTGACCAGGGAAGGGTGCACCGTGGTGCGGAACTCGTGCTCGATCCCGCTGTCGACAAGAACGCGCGCCGATTCCCGGACCGAAGCATCGATGGGAGCCCCGGTCAGGTCGCGGTACCTGCCGGGGGGGGCCTTGATGTCGAGGGCCACGAAGGACAGGCGGCGCCGCTCGAGGAGCCGGCCGAGCCGCTGGGGGAAAGCCCCGTTGGTGTGCAGGCCGACGGCATAGCCCAGGTCCAGGGTATCCTCGATGGCGGCTTCGAGAGTGTCCTGGAGGGTGGGTTCGCCCCCGCTGAAGACCACCCCTTCCAAAAAGCCCCGCCGGCGGTCGAGAAAGGTCAGGATGTCATCCCAGGGGATGTCGCCGGAGCCTTTCTCGACCAGCCCGGGGTTGTGACAATACTGGCACCGCAGGTTACAGCCCTTCAGGAAAACGACGCAGGCAATGCGGCGGGGAAAGTCGATCATCGTGAGCGGCTGGAGGCCGCCCACGATGGGTCGTCCAGGGTTGGCGGTCATCGGGTCGGGGTCAGAGAACCTTGCTGACGGCCTCGGGGGCGTGGATGACGGTGCGTTCCCGGTATTCGCTCTTCTTGCCGGCGTTGAACTGGGAGACCGGGCGGTAATACCCCATGACGCGGGTCCAGACTTCGCACCGCTGGCGGTTTTCGGGGGTGAGCTGGGGGACCGGGGCGGAATCGCCCTGGACCGGGTCGATCGCGGCCTGGGCTTTCAGGCGGGCCATCTCGATCTCATCGCAGGTGGGGCAGAAGGGCTGTTCACCGGAAAGGTATCCGTGCTTGGGGCACACCGAGAAGGTCGGGGTAATCGTGATGTAGGGCAGGCGGAACTGGGACAGAGATTTCTGCACCAGACGCTTGCAGGAATTGGCATCGGGAATGCGTTCCCCGACGTACAGATGGAGGACGGTGCCGCCGGTGTAGTACTGCTGAAGTTGTTCCTGGTGCTCCATCATTTCGAAAAGGTCGCCATCGAAACCGACGGGGAGCTGGGTGGAGTTGGTGTAGTAGGGGGCCGCCGGGGAGCCGGCCTGGATGATATCGGGGAAGCGCTTCTGGTCTTCGCGGGCAAAGCGGTAGGTGGCCCCCTCGGCGGGGGAGGCCTCGAGGTTGTAGAGGTTGCCGGTCTGGGTCTGGATCTCGATCATGCGCTCGCGCAGGTGGGTCATGATGCGCCGGGCGAACTCCACCCCTTCGCGGGACCGGATGTCATGCTTGCCATCGGTGAAGTTCCGGATGCATTCATTCATGCCGTTGATGCCGATCGTGGAGAAGTGGTTGCGCAACGTGCCAAGGTACCGTTTGGTGTAGGGGAACAGTCCGTTGTCGATCAGCCGGCTGATGACCTTGCGCTTGACCTCGAGGCTCTTGACGGCCATGTTGACCAGCTCGTCGAGGCGGTTGAGAAGGCCTTCCCAGTTGTTCTTGTGGCGGTAGCCGAGGCGGGGGAGGTTGATCGTGACGACGCCGATCGAGCCGGTTTGCTCTGCTGACCCAAACAAGCCGTTGCCGCGCTTGAGGAGCTCGCGAAGGTCGAGCTGTAAACGACAGCACATGGACCGGATCTGGTTGGGCTTGAGATCGGAGTTGATGAAGTTCTGGAAATACGGCAGACCGTATTTGGCGGTCATTTCGAAAAGCGGGGCGCAGTTGGGGTGGTCCCAGTCGAAGTCTTTGGTGATGTTATAGGTGGGAATGGGGAACGTGAAGGCCCGGCCGGCGCGGTCGCCGCGGCTCATGACCTCGATGAAGGCCCGGTTGATCATGTCCATTTCCGCCTGGAGTTCACCGTAGGTGAAATCGACGGGGCGGCCGCCGACCAGGGGCGTCTGGGTGGCCAGGTCTTCGGGGCAGACCCAGTCGAAGGTCAAGTTGGTGAAGGGCGTCTGGGTTCCCCACCGGGAGGGCACGTTCAGGTTGTAGATGAATTCCTGGATGCCCTGATAGACCTGCTGGTAATCGAGCTTGTCGGTGCGGACGAAGGGGGCGAGGTAGGTGTCGAAGGAGCTGAAGGCCTGGGCACCGGCCCACTCGTTCTGGAGGGTGCCGAGAAAGTTGACCATCTGGCCCAGGGCGCTGGAAAAGTGGCTGGGAGGACCGGCCTCGATCTTGCCGTAGACGCCGTTGAAGCCTTCCTGCAGGAGCATGCGGAGGGACCAGCCGGCGCAGTATCCCGACAGCATGTCGAGGTCATGGATGTGGAAATCGCCGGACCGGTGGGCCTCGCCGATTTCGGGATTGTACACGTGCGACAGCCAGTAGTTGGCGACGACCTTCCCCGACACGTTCAGAATCAGGCCCCCGAGGGAATACCCCTGGTTGGCATTGGCGTTGACCCGCCAGTCCTGCTGGCCGAGGTATTCGTTGATCGAGCCGATGACATCGACGAGCGTGCGGCGGCCTTCGCGCATGGCCTTGTGCTGCTCGCGATACACAATGTAGGAGCGGTTGGTCAGGAAATAGTTGTTGGCGATCAGGATGTGTTCGACGACATCCTGGATCTCCTCGATCGTCGGCGTACCCGTGCACCCGCGGTGGGCCAGGACGTTGACCACCTGGCTGGCCATGCGGGCCGCTTCCTGGGGGCCATACTCGCCGGTGGCCTTCCCGGCGCGCTCGATGGCGGACCGGATCTTGTCGGCATCAAACGGCTTCAGACTGCCATCGCGGGTTTCGACGGATCTCAACTCTCTCCCTTGCTTCATGGACCTTCCTTTTCTGTGTGCGTAATTTTAGACAGCAAATCCCCGCGTGCGTGTATGCACAGGAAAAAAGGGGGGGATGTTTTCAACGGCGGACGAGGGTCCATTAAACCACCTTCGGCGGTCGCTGTAAAGGGGGCAAATTGTACCTTTTTTCTGATAACCACCGGGGATTTGTGCCCTCGCTCACAAGCTCCCCATGCGATTCTCCTGGATAATGAAGTTTTCCGGCCGGGGTTGTTTTTCTCCCTGGGTTGACTGTAGAATCTCCCATCTCCCAACTGCAAGACTGGAAGGAAAGGAACCATGGGCCATACCATCATCCAAAAGATCATCGCTCGTCACTCCAAGGAACCTCCCACCCCTGGCACCATCGTCTGGATGGACCTTGACGTTCGTTCGGCCCGCGACTTCGGCGGGGCCAACGTGGTCAAAAACTTCGAGGCCAACTATCCCGGGCAGTCTGTGGCTGACGTCAAGAAGACCTGTTTCACCTTCGATTGCGTCGCCCCGGCCAACAACATCCCCTACGCCAACAACCAGCACACCTGCCGCAAGTTCGCCCGCAAGCAGGGCTTCAAGGTGTACGACGTCGATCAGGGCATCGGTTCGCACATCAACATCGAGGAGGGCATGGCCGTTCCGGGCGCCACCATCGTCGGCACCGACAGCCATCTCAACATCCTGGGTGCCGTCGGCGCGTTCGGCCAGGGCATGGGCGACCAGGACATCGCCTTCACCTTCCGGGCCGGCAAGACCTGGTTCGAGGTCCCGCATTCCATGCGGGTCAAGGTGAAGGGAACCTTCGCCCACCCGGTGACCGCGAAGGACCTCGTCCTGAAGATGCTCCAGGTGCTCGGGTCCAACGGCGCGCTCGGCCTGGCCATGGAATACTATGGCCCCGCCATCGACGCGCTCGACCTTCCCGGCCGCATCACGCTGGCCAGCATGGCGACCGAGATGGGCGCCATCATTTCCTTCATCACTCCCAGCCAGGCGATCCTGGAAACCCTGTCCAAAGCCGCCGGACGGCCGATCGAGCCGATCGCCGCCGACCCTGACGCCGTCTACGCCAAGGAGATCGAGGTCGATGTGACCGGCCTGGAGCCCCTCGTCGCCTGTCCCCCCACCCCGGAAAACGTCAAGAAGGTCCGGGAGGTCGCCGGCCGGAAGGTCGATTCCGTGTTCATCGGTTCCTGCACCAACGGCCGGTTCGAAGACTTCGAGGCGGCCAGCCGGTTTTTGCAGGGGCGCAAGATCGCCTCCCACGTGATGGCCAAGGCCGTCCCCGCCACCCAGAAGGTCTACGCGCAACTGCTGGAGTCGGGGGTCCTCAAATCCCTGTTCGAGTCCGGATTCATCATCAGTCATCCCGGGTGCGGCGGCTGTGCCTCCGGCCAGATCGGCATGACCGGCAAGGACGAGGTGCAGGTCAGCACCAGCAACCGCAATTTCAAGGGCAAGCAGGGCGACGGGGAAACCTACCTCGCCAGCCCGATCGTGGCCGCCGCCGCCGCTCTCAAGGGCGAACTCGTCGATCCCCGCGACGTCGGCTGACCGCTCCCCCCAACCCAGAAAGGAAACACCATCATGACCACCAAACCCACCACGCTGAAGGGCCGCGTCTGGGTCATCGCCGACCCCGCCGGCCGCCTGATCGACAACATCGATACCGACATGATCTTCCACAACGCCCACCTGGCGATCACCGACATCGCCAAGATGGGCCCGCACTCCTTCGGCAACCTCCAGGGATGGGAGGACTTCCCCAAGAAAGCCGCCAAAGGCGATATCCTGATCCTGGGCAAGAACTTCGGGGCGGGCAGTTCGCGTCAACAGGCCGTCGACTGCTTCATCGCCAATGGGGTGCAGGCCCTGGTTGCCGAGTCCTTCGGGGCCATCTACAAGCGCAACGCCATCAACACCGGCTTGCCCATCCTGTCGAAGGAAGGGTTCGCCGGGGCCCCCGGGCAGTTGGCCTTCGCCAACGGCGACCAGGTCGAGATCGACCTGACCAGAAGCACCATCACGAACCTGACCCGGAAAACGACCATCCAGCTCGACCCGTTCAGCAAGGTGCAGATGGACATCTATCAGGCCGGCGGGCTGTTTGCCTACGGCAAGACCCTCGAAGCCGGCGCCTGAGGCGCTCCGGGTCCGGGGCCAGCGAAGGCTGGCCGGGGCGGCCTGCACCAGGGGCCGGCCCGCGGGAAAAGCCCCTTGGATTCAGGCCGGCCACCAAGGCCGCGGCTTGGAATTGCCGTTTCGAAGAATTTCCGGTAGAATGGTCCAAACCCATTGTTGGAGGGGTAGAGATGCGAAGCGTTCTGCGGTATGGTTGTCTGGTTCTGCTGGCTGGCCTGGTCGCGGGAAGCGCCCTGGCCCAGGTGCCGGCCACCAAGGCCTACATCGTGCGGTTCAAGCCGGATTACCAGCTTCCCGAACAGGGGTCCCACGAACAGGTGGTCAACCTTCTGCAAGGCAGTCTGAAGAAGAACCTTCCCGTCCTGAAGGCTATCCACAAGACCGATGACCTGATTCCCCTGTGGATCGTCAACGGGGCGGCCATCCGCGCCACCACGGCCGAAGTCGCTGAGATCAAGGCCCTGCCCAACGTGCTCAGCGTGAAGCCATCCCGCTACAAGATCTGGCTACCCGACACCGATCCCCAGCCGGTGGACGGCCCCAAGGGCATTCAGTGGAGCATCGCCAAGGTCAAGGCCCCCGAGGTCTGGAACACCCTGAAAATCGACGGCACGGGCGTCGTGGTGGGCCACCTCGACACGGGCATCGACGCCGGTCATCCTGCCCTCGCGGGAAAGGTTTTGGCCTTCAAGGATTTCACCCCGGCCGGCCAGAACAACCCCTATGACGACCAGGGACACGGCACGCACACTGCGGGCTCGATCGCCGGTTCTGACGGCGTCGGGGTCGCCCCCGGGGCCAAGCTGATCGTCGCCAAGGTGTTCGACCGCCAGGGCGGCGCCGAGGATGCCTGGCTCCTGCAGGCCATGCAGTGGGTCATGGATCCCGACGGTGTTCCCGCGACCAACGACGGGCCGCGGCTGGTCAGCAATTCCTGGGGCTCCGACGCTACCACCGACCGCACCTTCTGGGATGCGGTGCAGGCCTGGGTTTCGGCGGGCATCGTTCCCGTCTTCGCGGCGGGAAACAACGGCCCCTCCGGCAAGGTGGGCACCCCCGGCGGCTACCCGCACAGCTGGGCGGTGGCGGCCACCACCAACACCGACAAGATCGCCTATTTCAGCAGTGTCGGCCCCAGCGTCTGGGATGGCATCACCCTCGTGAAGCCCGACATCGCGGCCCCCGGCCAGAGCGTGGTCTCCTGCGCGGTCGGCGGCGGGCTCGTTTCCAACAGCGGCACCTCGATGGCCTGCCCGCACGTGGCCGGCCTGGCCGCCCTCATGCTCCAGGCCAACCCGGCCCTGACCATCGACCAGGTGCGGGCCATCGCCGAGAGCACGGCCGTCGACCTCGGCCCCGCGGGCAAGGACACCAAGTTCGGCTCGGGCCGGTTCGATGCCCTGGCCTGTCTCACCAAGGTGCTGGAGAGCGCCTCCCTGCTTGCCGCCTACGAAGCCTACGATTCCGCCCTGGCCGCCGAGAAGGCCCTGGTTGGCATCCAGGCCCGCACCCCTCTGGCCGGGCCCCTCGCCCAGTCCATCCTCCAGCGCACGGGTGCCCTCGATGACGGTGAGGTCAAGTCGCTGGGCGACGCCCTGCGGCAGAAAGGCAGTCCGGCCGCCCGCGCCCTGTTCGACGAGGCCCTCCGCCTGCGCCAGGCGAGCCATTTGAACAAGTAAACGCCCCACCCCGGTCCATATCCCCGCCTCGCCCCGGCTCCGGCCGGGGCGAGGCTTTGTACGGCCCATGGCAAGGGGCGGATGGGGGAATGGCGGGCACGATTCGGGGACGGGAAATGAAGGCTGGGAGAGAACCTGGACCGGACAAGGGGTTTCAGATGAGCCAGGGAAACGTGCCCGGTGGTTTCGACCGATGAGAGAACCCTGCTTACACGAAAGTCTTCCGAAAAGAACAAACCCGGGAGGGCCAGGCGGGGCCTTCCCGGGCGGGAGCGGGCGGAATCAGATACTGCCCGGTTCGAGGAAGCCGGCTTCCTCGCCCTTTTCGGTGAGCTTCAGCGAGCCGAACTGGATGCCGGCAATCTTTTCCAGCGACCCCTTGAAGGGGGTGCGCAGGCGGAACTGGTTGTTGAGGAAGTCGATCTCCTCGAGGCGGGCGATGGCGAGGCAGTTCTGGGCGGCGTCGAGCAGGCCGACCATCAGGCCGCGTTCCTCTCCGGCGATGAAGGTGCGGATCATGCCGAGGTCGGTGGGCCAACCCTTGGTCATTTCGGGAAGGAGGGGGCCGGAGGTGACGACCAGGGTACCTTCCCAGCCGGAAAGTTTCTCGGCGTGGAGGGTTCCTTCCAGGGTGAGAGGCGTGCCGGTCAGGAAGAAACAGCGGTCGGTGAACACCTGCCGGAACGGGATGGTGACCACGCGGGCCTCGCGGAAGTAGCGGGTGGAGACCATTTCCCGCAGGGCTTTGCGCTCCATCTGGGAGGTCGGGGAGGCCTTCTTCGAAACGGGCAGGCGGGCGATGCGGGAGGGCGGCAGGTGCTTGACCAGGTGTTCCAGTTCGGTGCCCCGCTGCATCAGGACGACGAGGTCGGGATCGACCAGGTCGAGTTTGGCCTTCTTGAGGGCCCGGCCGCCGTCCCCCTGGACCCAGCCGGTGGTATCGATGATCAGGGCGTCGGCTTCCGCCTCGGCCTTGCGGAGCATGGCGGTGAGGCCGGTCAGGGCGGGCAGGAAGTGCAGGCCGGGCGAGTGGGCGCCCAGCATGGAGAGATGGGTCGGGATTTCCTCGGTCAGGAAGATGGCGGGCTTTTGCATGACGAGCATGCCGAAGGTGCCCGGCGGGCCGATGTCCGACTGGCCGGTGTCGCAGTCGAGGATGGCGGTGCGGCCGAGCTTGTCGATGAGGCGGTTGGCGAGGTAGGTGCTGAAGAAGGTCTTGCCGGTGTCGACCTCGCCCATGACGATGATCTTGTAGAGTCTGCCGGCGGTGCGTTCCCGGACGATTTTGTCAGCGAGCTGGTCCCATTCGGAGGGGATGGAGGAGGTCTCCATCCGGGTCAGGGCGTCGTCCTTCGCCTCCCATTCGACGGTTGTCTCGTCGAGGGCCAGGATGGGCACCCGCTTGCCGAGGGGAACGACGACCTTCTGGCCGGGTCCGGTCTTCGCGGCAATGACCTCGATCAGGCCCTTCTGAACGGTCAGTTCGGCGGGGCCGACCAACAGGTGGAAATCGTTTTTCTGGAAGGTGGCGGCTTTCATGGTCATTTCCTCTTCCCCTTCTCGAACACGAGTGAGGGCCACATTTCCTCGAGGACCTTCTCATTGAGGACGTTCACCTTGTCGAGTTCCTTGTACCCGAGTTCCAGCTCGTCCTCGGCGGTGACGGATTTCACGCCCTTGAGGGTGATGCCGTCGGCATCTTTGGCCACCACGGTGCCGAAATAGCAGTCATCGCGGTTGCGGACGTAGACCTTCTGGCCGATGGCGAGGTCCTGGGGCTTGGTCTCCTTGACCGCGCCGCCGATGCACATGTTGGCGATGCCGGGATAGAGGGGGACATCCTCGTAGAGTCTGATCAGCTGTTGCAGGACGTCGCGCAGGAGCAGGGGATCGCTTTCCCGGGCCATGAAGGTCTTGAGGAACTTGAGGAGGGCGGGAAAATCGGTTTCTTTGAAGCTCATGGGCGGGTTCCTTTCATTTGGGGGTGGCGGGGACGTACTCCAGGCCGAGTTCCCGGGCCCTGGCGGCCTGTTCGGGGGTCAGGGAGCCGGCGCGCCAGGCGAGGTCGAGGTCGCGCATCTCGTTCAGCTGGGTCATGACCTGGTGGAGGACCTGGAAGAAGGTGACCTTCGGGGTTTTGACGGTGCATTCGGCCGCTTTGGGGTGGCCGCCGCCGCTGATGACCGTCTTTTGTTCAGGGAACCGCGCCTGGAGGGTGTTCTGGAGGGTGCCGCAGATCTTGCCGGAGTGG
The DNA here is from genome assembly GCA_964554555.1 of uncultured bacterium. GTDB lineage: Bacteria > Muiribacteriota > Ozemobacteria > Ozemobacterales > Ozemobacteraceae > Ozemobacter. The sequence goes on along the minus strand of CAZKPI010000007.1, from coordinate 17,902 downwards.
ACGCGGTCGCCGGTGCCGCGGACCGAGACGTGGGTGTAGTCGTCGGAGACCGAGCTGACCATGATGATCTGGGCGGCGGGGTCGCCGGCCTTCTGGTTGAGCTCGAACAGCTTGATCGACCCGATCATGGGCAGAAGGGGGACCTTGACCCCGACGAACAGGTAGATGGTGGTGTTTTCGAGGCGGAGGATCTTCGCGGTGGTGTCGAGGGTCTTGCTGGCCCGCTCCCAGTCCTCGATGAAGAAGCCGAAAATCTTCTCGAGGCGGCCGCGGTGCGGCTGGGGAAGCAGGGCGACGAACTCATCGAGAGAGGTGAGGCCAGGCAGTTTCGCGGCCTCGCCCGCGATGCCTTCGAGCGCTTCGGCGATGCAGTGGGCGTGGTCGAGGGTGCGCAGTTCGGGGTCGCGGTCGTGGTAGAAGTAGGAGAATCCGCCGCCGCCGGTGCCATGGACGAATTCGGTGATGCGGCTGAGCAGGCAGGTGACTTCGCGTTGCATCGAGTCGAACTGGGTCGGGCGTTCGCGCAGGACGCCGAGCATGTTGCGGAAGGCCATGCCGTAGTCGATCAGAAAGGGTTTGACGAAGTCAGCCAGCAGGCCGCTGACGGGCTCGATGGCCCAGTCGCCTTTGAGGCCGACCAGGCACAGGAAGTCGTCGAAGGTGTCGCGGGTGCCGGCCAGGGTGGCGATGCCGTGGGCCAGGATGGAGGTTGAGCACCAGGTGTATTTCTCGAGGCTGGGGTTGTAGATGACGCAGTTGCTGGGGGCCTTGGGGGTCGGATGGTGATCGACGATGTAGACCGGGAGTTTTCTGCCGTAGTCGGCGTAGGGGGCGAGCGTCCCCTTGTCGAGGAGGAAGACGGCCCCGGTGTCGGGGTTTTCGGCGAGGGCCTTGTCGAGCTGTTGGGGCTGCAGCATGAAGCCTTCGGGCAGGCGGAGGGCCACCTTCCAGCCCTTTTTCTGGAGCATGCGCTTGAAGATGAGGCCGCTGGTGATGCCGTCGGGGTCGTCATGGGAGAAGACCAGGGCGGTCCCCTGGGGGCGGGCGATCTTGTCGAGGAGCCGCACCAGTCCGGGTTCCTGCAGGCGGATGGCCTCCCACTGCTGTTGGTGGCTTTCGGCGGCGGTCGGGGGATTCTGCAACAAAGCGGTCTCTTGCATTCGCTGTCCTTTCCGGTGGCATGGGATGGAGCCCAGTATAGAGGGCTCAAAGGTCACGGTCAACCTTGAACGAGTAATCCCTGGGGTCGCGGCCGCCGATGGCAAGCCGGATGTTGCCCTGGTGGTCGGTGCGGAAGATCTTGGCACCCAGGGCGCCGTACAGGCTGATGGCGGCGGGCGACGGATGGCGGAAGGGGTTGTCGCGGCCGACCTGGATGACGGCGCACTCGGGGGTGACCAGGTCGAGGAAGGGCTTGTAGATGCTGGTATCGGACCCGTGGTGGGGCACCTTGATGACCTGTACCTTCAGGCCCGGTCCATAGCGGGTCAGTTCCATCTGGACCTTCTCCTCGACGTCGCCCGTCAACAGCAGGGCGACCTTGCCGTAGCGCACCAGCAGGACCACCGACATGTTGTTGACGTCGGAGAATTCCTGTGACTTCACCACCTCGACGGGGTGGAGGACCTGGACGAAGAGCTCCTCGCCCCAATCGAGGACGTCTCCGGCCTGGGCGGTGGTGCGGGGGATCCGTTTCTGCTGGCAAAGGGCCCCGAAGTCCTTGAAGGTGGCGGTGTCGAAATCACTGCCGCACTCCCAGACGTGATCGACGCGGAACAGCTTGAGGACAGGGAGGATGCCCCCGAGGTGGTCATTGTGGGGGTGGGTGACGAGGACGCCGTCGAGACGGGTGATTCCCAGTTGCCGGAGGTAGTAGTGGACCAGTTCCCGGCCTTCCGATTTGGCTTGCGAGAGGGGGACGTTGGTGCCGGCGTCGATCAGGTAGGCCCGGCCGAAGGGAGTGCGCAGGAGGATGGCGTTGCCCTGCCCGACGTTGATGAAGTCGACCAGCAGTTCCTTGTGAAAGGCCGCTGGGAGGAGGCCGCCGAGGTTGGGGCTGAGGACCAGGGCCCAGACGGCCAGGAATACGAGAAAGAGGACGATGAAGATGAACCGACTGCTGTTGGACTGGAAGGATTTCTGCTCGAACCCGTATTCGACCATGCGCTCCCTTTCGGCCGCCGCGGGCGGTTCACTTCACCTCGATGAGATCGACGAACTTCTGCAGTTTGGCGGGGGTGAGGCCGGGGACATCCTGGAGGTCCTCCAGGGTGTGGAACCCGCCGCGCTGGTTGCGGACGTCGATGATCGCCTTGGCGGTGGTCTTGCCGATGCCGGGCAGTTTTTCAATCTCTTCGAGAGAGGCGAAGTTCAGGTTCAGTTTGAGACCGGCGCCGAGGCCGCCGGACCGGCCGCCCTTGGCGGTGAGGAACCGGCGCAGGGTCGCGTATTTCTTTTTGGTCATCCCCTTCAGGGACATCAATTCGTTGAGGTCTTTGATCTCGCCCTTCTCCTGGCGGTAGTCGAGGATGCGCTGGGCGAAGGTCTTCCCCATGCCGGGAAGCATGTCGAGGTCGGCGAGGGTCGCCTGGTTGATGTTCAGCTTGTTGTGATCGTCGCCGCCGCTTTCCGCCGAATCGAACTCCTTCTCGATGGGTTCGCGGTCGGTCAGAGCCTGGACGGCGCGGATCTCCTCCTGGACGGCCAGGTTGCGGGCATGGCTGGCCCGGACCTTGAGCAGGACGGCCCCGCCCCCGACCAGAATGCCGACGATCAGGAGGGTGAAGGTGATCTTCTCGAGTCTGGTGAGGACCATCAGGTGTCCGGCTTCCCTTCGCGGGGGATGAAGCGTTTCACGGCGAGTTCGTCTTTCCTGACGTCGACCTGGATGGCGCCGTCGGTCTGGGTCTGGAAGAAGATCTCGTCGAGGTCCCGGATCCGGCGTTCGACCTGGATGCCCCGGCCGTCGAGGATTTTCTTCATGTAGAACCCTTCCATGAGCCAGGAGGAGGGTTTCCGCCAGCTGAGGGCCACCCGCTGAAACCGGCCCTGGGCCAGCAGATCCCAGAATTCCTGGAGGGGGAAGGGCAGGTCGGCGAGGAAGAGGACGTCGACTTTTTCGGGCAGGACCTTGGGCAACGAATACATACTGCCCGAGGAATAGACGAACCGCCGGTTCCCTTCGGTGACCTGAAGAATGGCGCCGTCGTAATACACGGAAAACCGCTCGGGATCCCTGTCGGGGTAGAGGACCTCGAGGGTGTCCTCGAACCCGGGGACGCGGCGGCCGGCCATCAGGCGGCCGACCGGGATTCCCTTCTGGTAGACCCGTTTGATCAGGGCGTTGAAGGCCTGGAAGGCCTGGTCATAGTAGTAACTGGGCGGGGAGGAGGGGATGAGGCCCTTGCGGAAATCGGCCTCGATGTTCATGTCGGCGAAGGAGAACCGTTTGACGAACTCCTGAAACGGGATGAGGCGGCCGTCGGCGGGGATGTCGAAGGGGGCGAGGATCTGGCCGATCTGGTAGGAATCGGCGATGCTCATCAATCCGGACACGCGTTCGGGGAGGGCGGTGGTGAGGATCACGGTGTCGAGGCGGTCGATGAACTTCTCCGACAGGGCGGGCTGGGTGACCCGTTCCCCGACATCGTATTCGGAGAGGCCGTCGCGCATGCCCGCATCGATGAGGGCGGCCCGGCCCCCTTTTTCCAACAAGAGGGCGGAGCCGAAGCCCACATCGAGCATGGTGAGGCGCAGGGAGGGCTGTCGTTCCAGGCGCGAGAGGCCGAAAATGGTCAAAAACAGGCCCCCGGCCAGGAACAGGCCGGCCACCAGGCCGATGGACAGTTTGTAGTCGGGGTCTTCCCAGAGTTCGGCCACGGCCCCCCGCAGGGCGACGGCGTATTCGGTGACGATGTCCCAATAGAAGAAGAGGTGAAGGGCGAGATAATAGAGGAGGACCAGTCCGATGCCGGGCTGGGAGACGCGGGGGAAGGGGATCAGCACGGCGAAGAAATGCGCCATGCCCAAAAAGAACTTCACACCGAGCCAGTTGGCCGCGTTGAGCAGGAGGGCGAGGGAGAGGCCCACGACCGGGACGAAGGCGCCGATGATGGCGGCGACCATCCCCAGCTGGACGATCACCCCGATGAGGGGGATGGCGATCATGTTGGCCATGGGCGAGGCCAGGGAGATGGATCCGAAGTAGAAGGCGGACAGGGGGCCCATCATGGCCAGAAAGATGGACACCTGCGAGGCGGTGAAGCTCTTCAGCCAGGCGGGAAGCATCTCGAAACTGTAACTGCCGAACCCCGAGGAGGCGGCCAGCTTCCGGCTGGCCCACAGGGTCACCATGATGTAGAGGGCGGCGACCTGGAAGAACCAGGGGTGGATCACGAGGTCGCGCTTGACGATCACCACGCCGTAGAAGAGGAAGGAGGCCACCGCGGCGAACAGGAGCCCGTTGCCGCGGAGGCAGTCGCGCAGGAGCTTTTCGGCGGGGTCGGTGAACATGGCCAGGGCGTAGATGGCCATGAAGGACAGGACGAAGCTGGGTTCGGTGAGCTGGAGAGGGCTCATCGAGAGAATGTAGGCGGCGGCGACGGCCAGGGAGAAGATGATGGACATCCGGAAGCCGTAGTCCTTGAGGTAGGCGCGCGACAGCACGAACAGGCTGTTCATGAGGGCGGCGCGGACGGCGGAACTGGGCCAGCCAACGATGAGGGCGAACGTGAACAGGAAGAAGACGATGATGGGGGCGAAGATTCGCGCGGGGACGCGAAACATGGTGAAGATGCCGTAAAACAGGGCGGCGATGATGGTGACGTGGAGGCCCGAGACGGCCAGGACATGGGACACGCCGGTCTTGCGGAACTCGGTGCCGACGATGGGGGGCAGGCCGCCCTTGAGGCCGAGCATGACTCCGCCCAGGAAGGAGGATTCGGGATAGGGCATGGTCTGCTTGATGACCTTGAGGAACTCGGTGCGCAGGTGGAGGGCGAACCGGTACCAGGCGGCCCCGGAGGGATTCTCGGCGAGGATGTTCACCCGGCCGGACTTGGCGGTGTGCCGAAACGTCCGGAACACTCCCTGGTTGCGGAGATACTTCTGGTAATCAAGACTGCCGGGGTTCCGCCGGGAGGAGGCCTTGTTGAACTGGCCGATCAGCTCGACGGTCTGGTCAAATTTGACCTGGCGGTAGGCCTCGGTCTCCTGGTAGATCAGGGCGGAGATCAACCCGCCATCGACCTCGACCTCGGGTTCGGGGGGGGCCTCCGGCAGAACATAGCCTTCGGAGGCCAGGGGGAGCACGGCCGCCCCGGAAGCGGCGGCGCTTCCCGCCGGGGTTTCCTCTGGCTGTCCTTTCTTTTTCCGGCCCTTGTTGCGGCCTTTGGCGGGAGCCTTGGCTTTTTTGGTCCGGACCACCTTCTGCACGAGGCGGGGCTTGACCTTGACCTCCAGGTAGTCGCCCTTGAGGTTGGGCTCCTCGATGACCTCGCCGACCACGCGCCATTTGGTCCAGGGGTCGGCGTTCTCCATGATCCGGTCGAGGTGGCGGGGCCCGACCGCGTAGATGGCGCCGGCGTAGCGGTAGATGCCGAAACAGGCCATGGCGGCCATCAAAAACAGCACGCTGAGGACGGGGAACGCCTCCTCCTCGCGGAGGATCCGCCGGAGGGATCCTTCCGAGATGGCCTCGGCATGGCGCTGCCAGAAGGGGATGGCGGCCCCGACCAGCAGGAACACGGTCAGGAGGAGGAAGAAGGCGGCGGCGTGGAGGTCGAACAGGACCGCCAGGGCCATCCCGACGATGTAGGAGAGGGTGAAGAGGATGAAATGACCCACGTCAGTCGGTCTCTTCTGCCACTTCTACATTCGGATAATAGTCCTCGTTGGTGACGGCGATCTGGTCGGTGCGGTAGTCGGATTTGACGATCAGCACGAACATGCCCAGGACCAGGGTGGTCAGGAGCATGGCGATGAGGAAGATCTGGCCGTCGCTTTCTTCCGCCATGAATGCCTAGTCGCTGATGGCGGCCCAGACGTTGGTCGTGCGGACCCAGTCTTTGTACAGGCCGAAGAACTTGTCGAAATCGAGGGTGGTGACCTGCCGGAAGACGTTTTCGGCATCCGCGTCCTCGAGGACGGCCATGAGAGTGGCGTACTTCTTGAAGAACTTGTCGGAGTAGTTCGAGATCAGCAGGCGCACCATGAAGAACGCCTGGAAGGTGGCCAGCTGGCGGCGGTTGGCGTCGGGAATGAGATGGAGGCTCTTGGCCATGACCGAAGGCTTGATCAATTGTTCGGCCTTGAGGGCTTCCAGGCAGATGTTCCAGCCGCTGACCAGGAACTCCTTGGAATCAGGCCGGATCTTGTACGGAACCTGGAGGCAGATGCCCTCCCGGAGCCAGGATGGGGTACGGTAGGTGCGGATGCCGATTTCCCGTTCCTTCACCGCGGCATTGAACAGGAGATAGCACAGCTGGCGGACGATGTCCTCTCCCAGGTTTTTCGGGAGATGGGAGGCGCCCAGCATGAGGATGCCCTCGTCGGGCAGGAACCGGACCGTTTCCCCCATGGACATGGGCTTCTGGGTCACCCTCTCGATGGTGGCCAGGTCGGGATACAGGAAGATCTCGACGGCGGGCGGCTCGTCGAGGCCGAAGACCATCTGGACGCCGGAGGTCGCCCGGTCCAGGTAGTTGAGCATCTCCTCGGCGGCGACGCTGTGCTGGAGGTCGAAGTAGAGGCGGTAGCCCTTGATCTCGAACTTCTGGTTCAAGCCTTCAACGAGGTATTTCGACATGGTCAACCCTCCCGTCGCCTCACCTTACCACAGGGCTTCCCGTGGATTCAACCCGGCGGGCGAGGACAGGGCCGCCAGAGTGACCAGTCACCGGGTCCGGAGGGACCGCCGCCGGCATGATGGACAGCCGCGGGTGGACGGCTGGCCCCGACCCCTCCGATGTTTCCTTCCGGCGATCCTGGCGGATTGGCTGGCCGGGCGGGGGGACGGCCCTTGGCCGACGGCGGCAAAGGGGCGCTTCCGACTTCGTGTCGGTCGGTTTCGGCGGCTTTTTTTTGGTTGTGGATTCCCGCGGGAGTCTGGTATACTACAAGTTCGCCCTTTCCCCGAAAGCGAGAGGATCCCCCCAAGGAGGAAACTGTCCATGCTGGACAAGATTGAGCTGTTTTCCGGCCTGAATTCCAAGGAACTCAAAGACGTCGAGAACATCGCGAAGGTTCTCACCTTTGCCCGCGGCGAGACCATCTTCAACCAGGGAGACTACTCGTCGGAGCTGTACATCATCGAGACCGGCCAGGTCGAGATCTCCGTGAAGGACATCCTCCAGAACAAGCGGGTGCTGTCGATCGTCAAGAACGGCGATTTCTTCGGGGAGATGGCCCTGTTCGACAAGAACAGCACCCGTTCGGCCACCGCCAAGGCCCTGATGAACACCAATCTGATCGTCATTCCCCGTCAGGAGTTCGAGCGGCTCCTGCAGTCCCGGCCCCAGATCAGCTTCAAGCTGTTGTCCGCCCTCTCCCGGCGTCTGCGTGAAGCCAACCTGCGCTCCGCCTCCCCCGCCGCCGCGGACAAACGGGGGACGGCCGGGTCATCGTGGTGGCGGCCCCCCAGAACGGGTACGGCAAGACCACCCTGGCCACCACCCTCGCCCACCTGCTGACGGCCGAACTCGAAAAGCGGGTTTTGTACATCGACCTCGACCTGTGTTTCGGGGAAGGCACCTTCGTGATGGGCATCTACTCCCCGCGATCCATCGTCAACCTGTGCCAGGGCCTCCGGGCCGGGCCCCCAAGCCGGGAGGACCTGTTCAAGCACTTCGTGCGGATCACCGACAATCTCTACGTCGTCCCCGCCCCGACCAACTTCCTCGACGGCGAGAACGTGAAGGGGGCCGACCTGGTCACGATCATCAAGACCTGCAAGCCCCATTTCGACTACATCATCATCGATTCCGACAGTGCGGTCGAGGAACGGCTCCTGAACGCCTTCGACCTGGCTGACCACATCCTGTTCCTTGTCCAGACCAACGAGGTGCTGTCGCTCAAGAGCAATGTCCGCTACTTCCACGGGCTCGAGAAGCTGAACTACCCGGAAGAACGGATGAGCATCCTCATCGGCAAGGTCGGGGAGAAGTTCGACCTCGAAAAGACCCGGAAACTCTTCAAGTTCAAGGTCATCGGCGGCCTGCCGCTCATTCCCAGCTACACTCCGCAGTATGGCCGCAGTGTCTACCATCTGGAGCCCACCGGGTCATTCGTGTCGGTGGTTCGCGGTTTCATGAAGACCACCTTCCGCGAGGAGTTCCCCGCCGAGAGCGAAGCCGGCGGCCGCGGCTTCCTGTATCGGCTGTTTTTTGACAAAAATCAGAAGAGCGCCGAGACCATCCCGACCGACCTGCCCCGTCCGATCGACATGGTTGGCGGCGCCCAGCCGTCGGTCTCGGAAGAAGCGCTGTCGGTTCTGCTGAAGTACATCCGCACCAACGTCATCTACGGGAACCTCGAAGAAGCCCGGTTCCAGACCCTCAAGCTCCTGGAATTCTGCCAGAACTCGAGCATCCTGTACCAGATCCTCGGGGAAATCTTCATGCTCGAGAAGAACTTCTCCGAAGCCATTGACGCCTTCAAGCGCGCCATCGAGATCGACCCCGAGAACTACCTGGCGATCGGGTATCTGGGCGACCTTTCCTCCGACGACGCCTGCTTCGAACGGGCCGTCTCCCTGCTGAAGGCCCGGCTCGAAAAGACCCCGAACTACCCGGACCTGCTCAACGACATGGGCAAGCTCCTGTACAAGAAGGGTGACTACGCCAAAGCCGAGCAGATGTTCCGCAGTGCCCTGGAAAAGAACGTCGGTTACCTCGAAGCCCACATCAACCTGGCCGTCGTGCTGGGCGAGACGGGCAAGTTCGACCAGGCGCTGAAGACCCTCGAGCTGATCGAGCCCAAGAACATCCGGGTCTTCTACCTGATGGGCAAGTTCTTCCATGCCACCGGCCGGTTCTTCGAGTCGCTCGAAGCCTTCACCCGCGCGGCCGAGATCAAGCCGAACTACTTCGACGTGGGCGAGCGCCTCGACGAACTCCAGGACTACTTCCACCGCCTGTTCACCCTGATCACCATGCACCAGGAACTCCTGCGCGCCCATCCGAATTACCCCGACCTTCACTACAAGATGGGCAACCTCTACCGGATGGTGGGCAAACGCAAGGAAGCCGAGGCCGAGTTCAAGGAAGCCATCCGGCTCAACCCCAAGTATGACCTTGCCCGCAGTGCCCTCCAGGACCTCCAGGCCACCCCGTCGTATGCCATCGGGGCCACCAACCTCGTGCTGGAGAAGGCTCAGGCCTCGGCCAGCGCTGAGCCCGTCGAGAACTTCCAGATCGAGCTGGAACTGAGCGAATACGTCGACAGCCCGCGGGCCGCCAAGATCCTTGGCCAGTGCCTGGTCCGGGTGAAAAACATCCGCACCGGCCGCACCCTCGAAAAGGTTCTGCCCCCCGACATCATGACCGGCAAGACCGTCCTCCTCGACTGCACCAGGCTGGGCACCATCGCCCTGAACGACACCCTGCTGGTCCAGCTCTTCGACCAGACCACCAACACCATCCTCAACGGCCTGCCCCACTGCGTCTCGGAAGGCGAGATCCAGCGCCGCATCTCCCGCATCGGCATCTCCCCCCTGTTCGAGGTCATCTTCGCCGACAAGACCTTCACCCCGCCGGTCCGCTACTTCCTGGTCAACTTCCAAAGCAAGGATCTCGCCGACTCGATCGCCGGCCCGAACGCCCGCTACGCCGCGCATCTGGTCAACACCAATACCGGCGCCTCCTGTGTCGGGACGGTGAACGAGGAGAATCCCGCCGAGATCAACTTCGTGCTGATGGCGATGGGGAACGAGGACGTGGTTCACCTCGGCGACAAGCTCCGGTTCAAGATCCAGGACAAGAAGGGCAACACCATCTTCTCCATGGACTTCCCGGTTGCCCAGGTCGACATCGAGAACTTCTCCAAATCGGTCGCCTTCGAGACCCCCGAGCGCGAGGGCGAGCCGGTCCGGCCGCCCCGCGGTTCCGTCGACATGGTGATGGATTCCTCTTCCGCGGACGACGGACGGACGATCATCAAGAAATGACCCCCCAGCCGTGATCCCGGACGGGCTGTTCGCCCAGCTCCGGGAGCACCTGCAGAAACGACTGTCCCCGCGCCGGTGGCTGGGCCCCTGGCGCGGGGATCTTCTTGCCGCCGCCGCCATCGTGGCGGCGGGCAAGGCCGCTCCCGCCTTCGCCGAGGCTCTGGCCCGGGAACCGGGCTTGTTCGCCCGGGGATTCGGGGTGGGGCCTGGCGGGGAGGCGGGTCCGGCGGCAGGCGGTGGACCCGGTATGGGGCGGGATGGAGCCCGGGCAGGGCCGGAGAACGGGGACGGGCGCCCCGCGGCGGGCGAACCGGATCATCCCCCCCGCGGCCCGCGGCCGCCAGGGGGGCCTTCCGCTGACCTCCAGGCCGGGTCAGGCCCTGACAGCCGGGAAGCCAACCCGGCGGCCCCGGACGGTTCCGACGACCGCCCGGCGGAGACGCCGCGCGGGCCGACCCCGGCCCGTTGGACCTTCTGGGCGGGGGATCACCCGGTTCCTGGCCAGAGGTCCCTGGCCGCCGCCCGGGGACTGGGCCAGGCCCTGGCCGCGGTGGAAGGACCGGGGGCGGTGGTGGTTTTGATGAGCGGGGGCACCTCGGCCCTGCTGGCCGCCCCGGCGGCAGGACTGACCATGGAGGAAAAGGCCGCGGCCCACGCGGCCCTGGTGCGGTCGGGGCGGGCTATCGGCGACATCAACACCGTCCGCCGGCACCTGTCGGCGGTCAAGGGGGGCGGCCTGCTCCGGCCTTTGCTGGCGCGGGGCCGGCCGGTGCTGGTGCTGGCGCTGTCGGACGTGCCGGGGGACCACCTGTACGACATCGGGTCGGGACCGTTCTGCCCCGATCCCACCACATTTGACGAAGCCCTGGCCATCGGCCGGACCATCCCTGGCCTTCCGGCGGCGGCCCTGGCCCATCTGGAGCTGGGCGCCCGGGGGATGGCCGCCGAGACCCTGAAACCGCAGGAGGTGCCGGCCGGATTCTGGCAGGGCGAGATCCTGGCCAGCCAGGAGACGGCCCTGACCGAACTGGAATCCTGGCTGGAGGAGCGGGGCGAGGCCGCGGCCCGACTGCCCTGGAGCCTGGCGGGCCCCCCCGGGCCATGGGCTCAGCGTCTGGCCGCCGCCGTCCGGGCGGGGGAGGTGCCGCCCGACAGCTGGCTGTTGGCCGGGGGGGAGACGGAGGTGGCCATTCCGGCAGGCGTGGTTCCCGGGCGGGGCGGCCGCGCCTCGACCTTGGTGCTGGCGGTGGCCCAGGCTCTGGCCGCCATCGGGTGCCGGTTCGGCGTGGGGGCCCTGGCCACCGACGGCCGGGACGGGAACTCGGATACGGCGGGGGGCTGGCTCACGGCGGATGACCTGGAGCCGCCCGGCGCGGCCGGGGAGACGGCCGAGGCCCTGGAGAGGTTCGACGCCGGCGGGTTCCTCGCCCGACGCGGCCGGGCGTGGCCGGCCGGCCCCACCGGCACGAACCTGGGCGACCTGCTGATGGTGAAGGTCCGCGCCGGAACGAGGTAGGAAGACCCCGGCCGGGGGCCCAAGGGCTCTCCCCCACCCTGCCCCCGGCGTCGGTCCTGGTTGCGGTGGCCGGGCCGCCCCGTTTCGACCGGGCGGCCCGGGGCCTATTCCCGCCCCGGCGACCCGAACGAGGATTCCGCCGGAACGGGGGCAGGGGAATGGAGAACGGAGGCCGCCGCCGCCGTCATCCCGGCGGCCAGGGCCGCGCCGCGCACGAACAGGAAGAGAGGGATCCACGGCAGGAGATCAGGGGCCTGGCGCCCGGCCAGGCGGGCCAGCGGCAGGCAGGCCGCCAGCCAGGCGGCCAGCCAGGGCAGGCGCCACCGGCGCCAGAGCAAGGCGACCGGCAGGAGGCCGATCAGGGCCAGGGTGGCTTTCAGGGTCCAGGGGGTGTAGGTGTCGCGGCCGGCCTTGCCGGGATGCCGGCGGTAGACCTTCATGCGCCAGAACCCGCGGCCGAACTTCAGGCGGGCGTAGTTCCACCAGCCCTCGCGGTGCCGGTGCCAGACGATCGCGGCGGGGGTGAAGACGAACCGGCCGCCGCGGGCCTTGACCCGGAACGACAGGTCGACGTCCTCGTTGTCGGCGCGGGGGAAGGAGGTGTCGAACCCGCCGACGGCCAGGAGATCGGCGCGGCGGAAGGCGCCGGCATAGGTATCGACGAAATCGATGTCGGCGTGCCGGGCGAGCAGTTCGTAGCGTTCCTCGAACTCGAGCTGGGCGAGGCGGGCCCAGCGGTCGTCCTGGTCGGAGCGGTAGACGCCCTTGGCGCCGGCCACCGCGGGGTCGGCGAAGGGGGCGGCCAGGGCTTCCAGCCAGCCGGGTTCGGGGCGGCAGTCGCCGTCGGTGAACAGGACCAGTTCCCCGCGGGCTGACTGGATGCCGGCGTTGCGGGCGGCGGCGGGGCCGCTGTTGTGCGGCAGGCGCCGCCAGCACAGGTCGAGGCGGGCGGCGAAGGCGCGGCGGACCTCCTCCAGGTCGGCGGTCGAGGCGTCATCGACCACGATCACCTCGAAAGGACGGGCTGTCTGCTGGGCGGCCAGGGCTTCGAGGCAGGCCCTCAGGCCGGCGGGGTTGTTGTAGACGGGGACGACGACCGAGACGGCGGGATCAGACATCGCGGAACAGGTGTCCGAGGAAGGTGCGGGCGGAGCGCAGGATGCGATGGCGCTCTTCGCCGTCGGTCAACAGCCGGCCCAGGGTGGACCACAGATACGACTTGCGCAGATAGAACCGGCGGCGGGCGAAGTTGCAGAAGCGCACGAGGGTGGCGGGGCCGGCGTCGGCGGTGCGGACCACGCACTGGTGGAGGCCTTCCGGCGACAGCCAGTCGCGCCAGGTGCGGGCGACGAGGTGGCCGGCGGCCTCGGCCTCGCGGTAGGCGCGGGTTCCGGGGTAGACCATGAGGGGGTAGAACTGCGCCGTGTCGAGGGGCAGGCGGAGCGCGAACTGGAGCGTCTCCTGCATGGTGGCCCGGCTCTCGCCGGGGAGGCCGACCATGAAACAGCCGTGGATTTTCACCCCGGCCCGGCGGGCCTGGCGGGCGAACTCTTCCATGGCGGCCAGGGTAGTGCCCTTGCCGGCCCGGTCGAGGAGGGCCTGACTGCCCGACTCGAAGCCCACGCAGAGGGCCCGGAGCCCGGAGTCCCGCATGGCGACAAGGGTTTCGTAGTCCACGTCAGCCCGGGCGTTGGCCGTCCAGGAGAGCGGCAGATGCAGGGCCTGCAGGCGGGCGGCGAACTCCCGCACCCGGGGCTGGTCGGCGGTGAAGGTGTCGTCCTCGATGAAGATGCTTCGCACCTGGGGCAGGTTGGCCGCCACCCAGCGGAACTCGGCCAGCACCGAGTCGATCGACCGGCGGCGGTAGGCGTGCCCGGTCAGGGTCTGGGGGAAGACGCAGAAACTGCAGTGGAAGGGACAGCCGCGCCCGGTCAGGAGGGTGACCATCGGGTGGTGGGCGTTGGGGTTGAAATACCGGTCGATCGGGAGGAAGTCGCGATAGATCTCCGAGACGAAGGGGACGGCGTCGAGGTCTTCGAGAAATTCGCGGCGCGGGGGGGCGGGCCGCCCCGGCCCCGCGACTCCTTCCAGGCCGGTCAGGGGGCGGTCAGCGGCGAGGGCGGCCAGGATCCCGCGCAGGGGGATCTCGTATTCGCCGACGATCACCCCGTCAAGGGCCGGCGCCTGGGCGAGAGCGGCCTCGGGCAGGGCGGAAACGTGGGTGCCCACGGCGAACACGCGGGCGGCGGGCCGGCGTTCCTTCAGCCGGGCGGCGAAGGCGAGGTCGTGGTCGATGCTGGGAGTGGCGCCTTCGACCAATACCACATCCGGAGCAAAAGTACAAACATCAACCAGGCTCTCTGCCTCGGTGCGGCGCGAGGCCACGGCGTCGTGGAGGAGCACCGCGTGGCCCTGGCCGCGGGCCCAGGCGGCGGCGTAGGCCAGCCAGATGGGGTAGTAGAGGGTGCCGCTGCGGGTGACGGCGGGCGACCGCTGGCCCCGCGAATATTCAGGGAGGAAGGGCGGGTTGACGAAGGCGACCCGGAAGGGGCGGGCGGGGGTGTGGTTCATGGGGTCCTCCTGGGAGAGGGCGCCGCGAACGGGCGAACGGCGGAGACCGGCCGGCCGTGCGGGACGCAGGGGCGGATCAGGGGGCGGCAGGGGAGAGGCATCATGGGCGC
>CAZKPI010000007.1:0-3533 GCA_964554555.1 uncultured bacterium | reverse complement strand
GGGGGGGGGGGGGAGGACGGTTCGGGCACCCCATAGCGGCGCCTCAGCCAGGGGCCGAGGTCCTCCTTGATCAGCCAGTATTCGCAGGGTCCGCAGATGGCGGTGCGCCGGTAGTCGCCTTCGACGTGGGCGCGGCGGAGGCGGCGCAGGGCCGGGCCGTTCCAGATGGCGGCGAAGCCGCCTTCCCCCACCCTGCCGAGTTCGCCTTCCAGGTTGTAGTCGATACAGCAGGGCGAGACGCGGCCGTCGGCGTTGACCACCCCGGTGTACCAGAGCAGGGCGCAGGGGTAGCGGGGCCGGCCGCCGTAGGCGCGCTCGTCCTTCACGGCGCCCAGCCAGGTGTGGTACGGGGTGATATCGACGAGGTCGGCTTTTCCCTCCCACCGGCGGCGGAAGGCCTCGATTTCGGCCTCGCGGCCCTGCCGGGCGACCAGCCGGGCCTTGATCTCGGGGAACCGCCAGCCGTGGCGGTGCTTGAGGGCGATGGCCCGTTCGACATTCGCCACCACGCGGTCGTAGGCGTCGAGGCCCTTCAGGGTCTGGTAGGCGGCCGGATCGACCGCGTCGATGCTGATGATCAGGTCGTGGAGGCCGGCCGCGGCGAGGGCGGCGAACCGGTCCTCGGTCAGGAGGGTGCCGTTGGTGATGACCGACAGGCGGCGCGCGGCCCGGACGTCGCGGAGGCGGGCGACCATCTCGGGCAGACGCGGGTGACAGAGGGGTTCCCCGTCCTTTTGCAGGAAGACCTTGAGAATCGGTCCGTGCCGTTCCAGTTCGGCGGCCAGCCGCTCGAACAGACCCCAGTCGAGATCGGTCACCGGGCGCCGGCTGATGGCGCGCGGGCACATGCGGCAGGCCAGGTTGCACCGGTTGGTCGGCTCGATGTTGAGAATGAGCGGGAACCGGAGGGGCAGAACCCACTTGAGGTAGAGGGTCCGCAGGCCCATCCAGCGCTTGAAGCGGTCGAGGTCCATGCGTCAGGGCTTCCGGGCCCGCTCGATGTGGCCCTTCCCGAACCCGCCCAGGAGGGCATCGGCCACGGCCTTGGCGAGGGAGACCACCGACCAGAAGGACCCGGCGCGGGCGAAGATGCGGATGGCCTTCCAGAGGTGGAAGGCGTAGAACTTCGGCAGGTCGGCGAGACGGCCGTGCTTCCACCAGAAGAGGAGCTTGTTGCGGGCCGTGTAGTAGATCATCATCGGGCTGTGCGCGCCGACCGCCTGGGTGACCTTGTGGAAGAGGCGGGCCTCCGGCACCAGCCAGACCTCCCAGCCGGCCCGCTCCATGCGGTGGCACCAGTCCACCTCGTCGTGGTAGATGAAGTAGCGTTCGTCGAACATCCCCAGGGTTTCGATGACGGTGCGGCGCACCAGCAGAGCACAGCCGTGGATGTAGTCCACCCGGCGCGGGCGGCGCAGGCCCGGGTCGGGCTTGTCCCGCAGGATTGGCGGGAACCACATGAGGTCGGGGAAGATGCGGCCCCCGGCCGCCCAGATCCGGTCGGACGGCTCGTAGTAGAAGATGAGCGGGCCGCAGGCGCCGGCCTGGGGATGGCGGTCCATGAAGGCGACCAGCCGGTTGAGACAGTCGGGCGCGAGGTCGATGTCGTTGTTGACGAACATCAGGTAGGCGAGGGCCGGGTCGCGCAGGAGGAGCTCGGCGCCGCGGTTGTTGGCGGCGCAGAAGCCGAGGTTGTCGGGAAGGGCCAGGGTCTCGACCCAGGGGAACCTTTCCCGGACCGCCTCGATGGTGCCGTCGCGACTGCCGTTGTCGACGAGCAGGACCCGCGGCCGGGGCGGGTCGACCCGCTCCAGCGCCGCCAGGCCTTCCAGCGTCATTTCCCGATGGTTCCAGGTGGGCATCACCAGCCCAAGCCGGGAAGGGGACGCGGGGGAAATGGTCATGCTCCGGCTCTCAGACCTCTGCGAAAATCCGGTCGAGGGGCGGGCGGTTCCCGGGGAACCCGGGGCGCGGACCGGGGAACGTGCGGCCGGCGAGGTAGAGGTTCTCCATCAGCGGCACCTCGAACAGGCGCCAGCACGGGACCCGGCCAGACTTGCTCTGGCCGCCCGTCTGGAAACCCCAGAGTTCCTCGACGCCCTTGGCGTTCACCCCGTAGACGTGGGGTTCCACCTCGCGGTGCAGGCTTTCGTAATAGAAGCAGATCACCTGGCGGTTCGTGACGGCGTCCAGCAGTTCCTGGTTCATCGGGTCCTCCTCGTGGGGGCGCCGGGGCGCGGCTCCGGGCGGTTCAGGCCAGGGCCTGGATTTCGCGGATGATGGTTTTGACCTCCTCCAGGTCGGGGGAGCGGACGATGTAGCTGAAATCCCCCATGACCCCGGCCAGCAGGGAGGGGATCTCCTCGAACATGACGATGCGGTGGCCGAACCGGCGCAGGACCTCGTCGTGGTCGAGGCGATAGGTCTTGTGCTTGCGGCGGGCCACGTGGGCGGCGTGGTATTTGCGCTCGACGGGTCCAGGCACCTGGCCGTGGACGATCATGTCGGCGTACATCTGGTAGACATCGACGTCGGAGGAGAAGTTCATCAGGTCGGTGGAGAAGCCGCCGGGGGGGCGGCAGTTCAGTTCGAGGGGCCGCAGGGCGCCGTCGGATTTGCGGCGCAGGAACTCGAGGTGGAAGAACTTCTCCTGGATCCCGAAGGATTCGATGATGCGGGTGCCGGCGGCCATCAGGTCGGCGGGGATGTCGCGGAGCGAATAGTAGTTGAGATCGACGTCGTAGGCCACCAGCTCGAAGCACCCGGTTTCCGAGTAGTGGGACAGGCAGTAGACGATCCTGCCATTGCGGTCGCAGAGGCCGTCGAAGGTGGCGAGGCGGCCGTCGACGAATTCCTCCAGGTAATAATCGACCTGGGGGCGTGTCTTGAGGAACTCCTCCATCTGGCGGTCGTTATCGATCTTGTAGGTGGCGGAGGCCCCGACCCCGATGTCCGGCTTGGCGAACACGGGGAACCCGATGCGGCGGGCGAAGTCCCAGGCTTCGGCGTCGGTGCGGATCAGGCCGCCGCGGTTCACGGTGACGCCGGCGGCGGCGAAGATCCCGTTCATGACCGACTTGCGCTTGATCTTCTCGAGGTCGCGCGGCCGGAATCCCGGGATGTTGAAGTCCTCGCGCAGGGCGGCTTCCAGCCCAAGCCAGTGCTCGTTGTGCGATTCGACGCGGTGGAGGCGGCCGTGGCGGTGGGTGAAATAGCCGCAGGCCCGCAGGACCTCGTCGTAGTTCTCGAGGCTGTCGACCTTGTAATACTCGGCCAGGGACTCGCGCAATCGGGGGCGCAGAGAATCGTAGGGGGCGTCCGCGATGCCCAGGACGCGGGCCCCGGTGCGGGACAGGGCGACCGCGAAATTGTAGAAGTTGGTGGGGAAGTGCGGTGACAGGAAGACAAAGTTCATGGATCCATCCTACTCGTCGGACGAGGTTTCGTCATGGAATTCTTTGCCGGGAACCGCCGGCGCGGGTGCGGCCGGAGTTTCCAGCCAGTGGTCGGGGGAACGGGCGGCGGCGAGGGGG
>CAZKPI010000006.1:27025-29798 GCA_964554555.1 uncultured bacterium | reverse complement strand
AGCACCTTGATCGGAGCCGTCTTCCACAGTAGTCGGGGCGGCCTTTTTCTCCCCCTGCTTCAGGCAACCGTCCTCCCAGCCGCTCCGGGCGTCCTCAATTGGCGCTTACCCGGATCTTGAACCGAAGCCTGCCATCAAGTAAGCTACTGGCATGACCCCAGCGCCTGCCACGTGGCCCCGGGGCCGATCTCAATCTCTCCGGAGAGACGATCCATGCCTCAGAATTTCGCCCTCATTGGGGTGGCCGGTTATATCGCCCCCCGCCACCTGCAGGCCATCAAGGACACGGGCAACCACCTGGTCGCCGCCCTGGATCCCCATGATTCCGTTGGCATCCTCGATCGGTTTTTTTACGACGTCGACTTCTTCAAGGAGTTCGAGCGGTTCGACCGGCACATCGACAAACTGCGCCGGACGGGCGAGGAGAAGCGCGTCCACTACGTGTCCATCTGCACGCCCAACTTTCTCCACGATTCCCACATCCGCTTCGCCCTGCGTAGCGGAGCCCACGCCATTTGCGAAAAGCCCCTCGTCCTCAATCCCTGGAATATCGACTTCCTGACCCAGTTGGAGCAGGAGTCAGGCAGACGGGTGTTCAACATCCTCCAGCTCCGCCTCCACCCCGCCATCCGCGCTTTCCGGGACCGCATGCAGAGCGAGAAGCCGGCCCGCAAGCCGGAGGTCCTCCTCACCTACATCACTGCCCGGGGCCGCTGGTACCACTATTCCTGGAAGGGCGACCAGAGCAAGTCCGGCGGCATCGCCACCAACATCGGCATCCACTTTTTCGACATGCTCATGTGGATGTTCGGCCCCCCCGAGCGCCAGGAACTCCATCTCGCCACCCCCTCACGGGCGGCCGGCTACCTCGAGCTGGAGCGGGCCCGCGTCCGCTGGTTCCTGTCAATCGACCGCGCTGACCTTCCTCCGGAAGCCGTCGCCGCCGGGAAACCCACCTTCCGATCTCTCACCGTGAACGGCGAGGCCCTGGAGTTCTCGGAAGGATTCACCGACCTCCACACGCTCGTTTATAAGGAGATCCTGGCCGGGAAAGGGTTTGGCATCGAGGAGACCCGCCCCTCCATCAACCTCGCCCACCAGATCCGCACCAGCCAAGCGATCGGGCCACACGGCGAGTTTTCCCACCCGTTGCTTCGGGGGTCGTGAGGTTGTGCCATCACCGCAAACAGGAGTATCCATGGAATACACCGTGCATGAGTCGGCTTACATCGACCAGGACGTCCGCATCGGCAAAGGTACCAGGATCTGGCACTTCTCTCATGTCCTGCCCCGCACCGAGATTGGCGAAAACTGCGTCCTCGGCCAGAACTGTAGCGTCGGCCCCGACGTCCGCATCGGGAACGGTTGCAAGATCCAGAACAACGTCTCGATCTACAAGGGGGTCCGGCTGGAGGACGGCGTGTTCTGCGGACCGTCCATGGTGTTCACCAACGTTAACAACCCCCGCGCTTTCATCGAGCGAAAACACGAGTTCAAAGAAACCCTGATCCGACGTGGTGTCTCCCTGGGCGCCAACTGCACCGTCGTCTGCGGCCACACAATCGGCGAATATGCCTTCGTCGGCGCCGGGGCCGTCGTCACGGCTGACGTGCCGCCCTATGCCTTGATCCTCGGGGTCCCCGGGAAAATCGCCGGGTGGGTGTGCCGGTGTGGCGAGATCCTGGTCCGCAGGAACCAGCCCCCGGCTTCCCCCACTCTGGCCTGCCCAACCTGTAAGGCCCGTTACCGGTGGGAGAACTGCCTCCATCCAATTTCCCCCCCGGCTTCGGAATCGGTCTAGCGATGCCGCTGTCCCCCCGCGACCCCGCCGCGGGAATCTCCCGTGCAAAGGGTCCAACCGCCATCCGGCTTTGGCCTACTTCCCCGCCCCCTACGAACCGTCTGGCTGGCCCGGCTCCCTTCCTGCTTTTTCCCTGGTCGGCCCCCCCTGGCCTCAACCCATGACCCACCTCGTCCACATCACCACCGTCGACATGACGTGGGTCTTCTTTCAAGGCATGGGCCGCCTTTGGCAGGAGCAAGGCTACAAGGTCACCTGCATTTCTGCCCCCGGCCCGCTCCTCGACAAGATGGCCCGCGACGAAGGAGTCCGGGTCTGGCCCTTGCCCCTTGAACGCCGCGTCGCCCCGCATAGCGACGCTCTCAACCTGGCCCGGCTCGGCCATTGGATGAGAACCCACTCCCCCGACATCGTCCATGGCCACACCCCGAAAGGCGGCCTGATGGCCATGTTGGCGGCGTCTCAGACGGGGGTCCCCCGGCGTTTTTACCAACTGCACGGCCTGTCCTGGGCGACTTCGAAGGGCTGGCGGCGGCTCGTGATCAAACTGAGCGTCAAGCTGGCCTGCCGGCTGGCCCACCACGTCTTCGCCGTCAGCCACTCGGTCCGCCGTCAGGCCATCGCGGAGGGGGTCGTGCCCGCCCGTCATATCAGCGTCATCGGTCACGGCAGTTGGAGCGGCGTCGATGCGGCCCACCGGTTCAATCCGCGTCTGGTTGAGCCCGCCAAGATCGCCCGCCTCCGCGCCGAACTCGCGTTTCCCGCCCCGCACCCCGTCATCGGGTATGTCGGCCGCCTGACCACCGACAAGGGCATCTTCGACCTCCTGGAGGCCCTGCGCCGCCTGGATGCCCAGCGCCAGGACTGGAACGCCCTGTTCGTCGGCCCCATCGAGATCATCCCACCCCAATTCGCCGCGCTCTATGATTGGGCCAGGCAGCACCCACGCCTCCGTTTCGCCAACGCCTTCCA
>CAZKPI010000006.1:20385-27006 GCA_964554555.1 uncultured bacterium | reverse complement strand
GGTATGCTCTCATCGACCTCGTCGTCCTCCCCACCTATCGGGAAGGCTTCCCCGTCGTCCCCCTGGAAGCCGCGGCCATGGAGAAACCCATCATCGCCACCCACATTCCCGGTTGCACCGATGCCGTCCTCGACGGCCAGACCGGTCTCCTTGTCCCCCCCCGCGACATCCCCGCGCTGACCGCCGCGATGTCCAACCTCCTCGACCATCCCGACCGCCGCCAGTCCCTGGGCGCCACCGCGCGCGCCCGCGCCCTCGCCTTGTTCGCTCCCGAGCCCCTCCAGATCGCCATCCTTGAGTGGTATCGAAGCTGGGGGAAGACCCTCAGAATTGGCACGGGGCCCGCCCGTATGGTTCCGCGCTCATTGGAGAACGCCGACTCATTGGGCATCCCCAGGAGGGAACCATGAGTTCATCCATCCTGGTTCTGTTGAAGCGGGTCCTGAGACGATCTCCCCGGCTCTATACGTTTGCCCAGTCCATCTTTCCCTACCTGACCGCGGCCAGGGGACTCGTGCAGGGTCGGCGAGGAGCCAACGACCATCTTCTTTCCACCCTCTCCCTGATCCGCCGATCGCCCATCATCGGCGGACGGCCCATGAACATCACCCTCGAACCCACGAACCTGTGCAATCTCCGTTGCCCGGTCTGCGAAACCGGAGCCGGCATCCTGGGCCGGGAACCTCGGACCATGTCGTTCGAACAGTTTGTGGCCATCTTGGACAAGATCGCCCCTCACACCAACACCCTGTTGTTCTATTTCATGGGCGAGCCGTTTCTGAATAAGGACGCCTACCGCATGATCCGACACGCCAAGGACCAAGGGATCCCCTGGGTGACCACCTGCACCAATGGCGAGCTCATCGATCCCAGTGATCTGGTGGATTGCGGCCTCGACGAAGTCAGCTTCCAAATCGGTGGAATGACCCAGGAGACGCATGCGATCTACCGCGTCAACGGACATCTCGAATTGGCGCTGTCCAACCTTCGCGAAACCCTCCGAATCCGCCGGGAGCGAGGAAGAAGGATGCGCATCAGTTGCGGCTTCATTCTGATGAAGCACAACGAGCATGAGGTTTCCGGGTTCTTGAAGGAAATGGCCGTCCTGGGAGTGGATGAAGCCCTCATCAACGACCCGTGTGTTCGCACCGTGGAACAGGGTTTCCAATTCCTGCCGCGGAACCAGAGGCACTGGCTGTATGATGTCCAGGCCTTCAAGGAAGGGCGGTTGCAACCCAAGCTCATTCCGGCGAACGCCTGCCCTTGGCTGTGGTATTCCTTGTCCATCCAGGTGAATGGGGATGTGGTTCCGTGCTGTCGGGATGCCCTGGGCGAGTTCGTCATGGGAAATCTCCTCACACAAAACCTGGCAGAGATCTGGAATGGAGAAAAATTCGTGGCCTTCCGCAAGGCCATCCTCACCAATCAGAGGGCTCTCAAACTCTGCCGACTGTGTTCGAGCTATCCGGCCAGTATCGTCAGATGAAAGATCAGCGATGGTGATGAGGGAGAATCCGAAGAAGCCTGCCCGCCCCCGGATCCTCTATATCGTTCCCGCGGACTACGAAGCCCTGAAGACCAAGGGTGTCGATCGAATGATCTTCGAGCGGGACGAAGGGGGCTACTTCGAGCGGGTCGTCACCGTCCACCCCACCGCGACTCAAACCAGGGTCATCCCATTCAACCAGGTTTTTGTCCTCCACGAGGTTGGAATGGAAATGCTCGGCAAACCGATCCGGAACCGACTTCTGCTGTTCCTGTTCACGCCTTTCCACCTCCTCCGTGTGGTCTGGGTCATTTTCAAGCTGATTCGAAAGGAGCAGATCGGCCTGATCCGGGCCAACGATCCTTATTGGGTCGGCTTGGCCGGTTTCCTGGCGGCAAAGGCATCCGGACTTCCCCTGTGCGTATCCATACATGCAGATTACGACAAACGGCTGGAACTCACCGGCGGCGGGTTGACGTTCACGTATTTCGGCCTCCATTGGCCTGCCCGCCTGGTCGCCCGGCTGGTGCTGTCTTCCGCCGACCGGGTGTTGCCCATTCGAGAGTCCCTTGGGGATTGGGCAGTGGCCCACGGGGCACCCAGGGCCAAGGTGAGGGTCATTCCCCACGGGATTGATATACAAGACCTGGAAACGGGAACGAACATCCCCGTTCGGGAAAGGCTCGGCCTGCCCTCCAACCGAAAGATCGTAAGCTTCGTCGGTCGCCTCACCCCCGAAAACTACCTCCCAGACCTACTTGAGGCCGCCCGCCGATTGGTGGCCAGGCGCCATGATTTCTGCGTGGTCCTGGCAGGAGGCGGAGAACTAGAAGGGTGGATCCGACAGACCTTGCAAACAGAACCCAGGCTTGCTTCCGTAATCCGGCTGGTGGGTTTCCAACCACGATCCCTGTGCTTTGCGCTACGCCAGCAATCCGCCGTCTCCCTGTGCCTGATGGGCGGCTTCAGCCTCATCGAAGCCTGCCTGGCCGGTCGGCCGGTGATCGCCTATGACGTCGAATGGCACCGGGAATTGGTCAAGGACAGGCAAACAGGGTTCCTGGTGAAAGAGCACGATGTGGAGGGCATCGTTTTCGCCCTGAACCACCTCCTCGACCATGAGGAAGAAGCAAGGGCCATGGGAAAACTAGCGCGGAGCCTGGCTTTCGAACGGCATGACCGGCGGAACACCTCTGCCATCAAACGGGAAATTTTTTCTCAGATCCTGGCCAGGCCCGAGGACAAGGCCCCAAAGCAGGACGCCCCTCTCGCCCAGATCGCCGCGGGAAACTCCTGGTATACTTCTTCGCAATTCAAGGACCAACTTGGATCCCCAGGGAAGAGGCGGATCATCGAGAACCGGTGGAACATCTTCCAGGTGATGATTCAGCAGTGGGCCAGACAGCAGAACCGGAATCTCTCTGAAGAACGCCTCCGCCTTCTGGATGCCGGGTGTGGGGATGGCATCAACATGGCGGGCCTGGCCGAAAGAGCGAAAACAGCCGCCTGGAACTTCGCCATCACGGGGGTCGATTACAATCCCCTCCGGGTCCGCCGGGCAATCCGCCTGGACATCGGCCTTCCTGCCGCACAATCGACTCTTTACACCCTTCCTTTTCGCGATGGGACTTTTGATGTCATTCTGTGTAACCATGTCCTGGAGCATGTCCCAGAACCGGAGAAAGCCTTGCGGGAGTTGCGCCGGGTCTTGCGGCAGGAGGGCCTGCTGATCGTCGGGGTCCCCAATGAAGGCTGTTTTCTGGCCAAGATGCGCAACCGGGTTTTCCAACGGTCAATCCTGCGGCACACCGACCATCTGCACTTCTTCACCAGGGAAAGTTGCTCTCAACTGTTGCAAGGGACAGGTTTTCACATTCAAAGAGTCGAGGGTGAGACGTTCTTTTTCCCCCTCTCCTACCTCAACATGCTCGCCACCGAATTCTCCACAGGCCATCTGCTCATGTCCACCCTGCGCCGGCTCTTCCCCTCCCAAGCAGGCGGCATCATTCTTTCGGCCCAAAGAACGGATTGAAAAATGGCTTTCCGTTCTTCAGAATCCCCCTCCCCAGCCGAATTGCCACCTCCCACTGTTTCAGGCGACCAGATCATCGAATCCTGGAGCCATGTCTTCGGATTTCCAGTGTTGGCCATTGCCCTTGTGTTGGTCTTGGTTCAGCTTCCGGTGATGCAAAACCTAAAGGCCTATGCCCTGACCAACCAGGACTTTAATCCGGTTCACTTCGCCCGCCTTTTTCTGAGCCATGACATCCCTGAATCTGACGATTGTGAGGTCGGCCCGAGAAGAGATTTGTTTGTATTCTCAACGGCATATTTCTGGTTGCCGCTCATCGGTCACGGTCTCGGTCTGCCACTTGAAACCACGATCTTTCTGCACGGGTTGTTCGGCCCAGCATTGTTTTTCCTGGCAATGTATCTCCTTTCCGTGAGCATTTTCCACGACAGGGAGGCCGCCATTTTTTCCAGTTTGGCCTTCTTCCTCGGCCGCTTTGCGTGGTTCCGTCTTAACATCGGATATCCTCTCCTGTTGTTGGAGTCCTACTACTACAATGATTTGAACCATATTTTTGTCATTGGCGCCCTGACCATGCTGGTCCGGGGAAACTCAGGAATGGCCGTGGGAATCACTTCCGCGCTGGTGTTTTTCAACCCGACCTATGCGATCAACCTGGCGGTGCCCGTCTTTCTCTTTTCCATCCTCCAGTCTGGGTGGAATAGTAATCGAAAAAAGATTCTTCTACATCTTTCCCTTTTTTCCATGGCAGTGGGTTTGGACTATCTCCTCTTGTCAGGAATCAGACCCGATTTTCACCCCGCACCTGTAGCGGCAAGGAATCTGGCCATAATGACGTATGGCCACATTGCCCCTCATGCACGATTCATCGGGCTTTTTTTGACCGCCCATGTGATCTTGTTGGGGTCTTTGTGCTTCGCTCATTTTTGTCCCCAACCCCAGGGGGCGGAGACGGTAGGGAACAGGAGGACGTCGATCCAGGCCGTGCTCATCTCTCATGTATGGATGTTACTGCTGTACGTTCTCCTGTTTTCCTTCTCACCGTCTTTGTTCGTCATGATCAGCCCGAGCAAAATGTTGATGATTTCCGCTATCTTCACATGGGTTTTCGTTGGGCAGGCAGTCTTCATGTTTCTGACCATCGGGGGCTTCCGAAGATGGATCAGCCTTCTCGCCATTGCTTTGGCAACATTCTCCCTTGCCGGCTCCCACCACCGGATGTTTCTGTTGGTCTTGCTCGGAATCTTTGGAGGGAGGATGATCGATAGGTTCTGTTCCTTCCCCGAAAACTCCAGACCGCAGGGCGCAAGACCAGCCCATATCCTCCTCTTGGCAATTCTGCCTTTGATCGGGGTTCTATTGGAAACGCGCTGGCTGAAGGCTGGGTGTTTTGAGGTTCCGCAATCCTTTCTTCAGGTTCAGGAATGGATTCGGGCGCAGACCCCGCCAAATGCGCTATTCGTTCCCTACAGGGCCAAAACGATCACCCGAAACCCGTTTGGAATTGGAGGCAATTTCCCCTTTCGGACGTATTCCCGGCGAGGAACGGTGGCCTTTGGAATGGGAAGAAACGTCTACTTTGATTCCCTGCGTCGACACCTCAACGAGGATTTTCTGTTGCGCGCGTCAGGAGAGCCTGGTTGGGATGACCTGTTGGAAAAGATGAATCAAGCTCTGAAAGAGGATTCTCTCCAATTCCTCTGGGGAATCAGTTGTCACCCTGATCAGAATCTCTTTGGCCCTTCTGGAGCGCTCCAACTGTTCTCCGACACCGTTGAACGAAGCCGCACCCGCTTAAACGCCCTCGATCTTCCAATGTTTGATGCTTTTGCCCGGCTGGTTGGCGCAACGCACATTCTGGTTTGCAAAGATCCATGGATTGAACCGCCGCCTGCCTGCATCTACTCCAACGATTTCTTTGCGGTACTTCCCGTTTCCCAACCATCGGGACAGGTGCCTGCCGAAACAACGAACTCCCGTAAGGGAAAGATTGAATAGTCGCTTGATTCCTTGGAACACCCATCTGGGACCACCGCAAAGGGGGAGGGAATTTCAAGCTCTCCCTGAAACAGATAGGTCCAGCCCTTTGGTGAACCCATCCGCGCTGGTTCGGCCAATTCCCGGATTTTTCCTTCTTGGGAGTATGTTATAGTCATAGGGTGAAAATGTTTTTTCAAGGACAAAGCCTTGCATTTCACCAAGCACTCGGGCCGCCCTCCAAAAATGGCCCTACCCGCCGGCCCATCCCCTGTCCCGGGGGCTTATATGCCCCAATTCCAGAGATGACGCAAAACCAGACCGCCATTTTCCCAAGTCCCGCTTCCGGAAATCTGCCGGTGGCCCTCTTCCTCAAGCCGCCCATTGGCCGTCCTGGCCAGAACATCGTCCGGGATTTCGTGTATGGATGCTGGTGCAACGGCCGCCGGATTGGGGGAATGGAGATGCCCCCGTTGAGTGACCTGTATGTCGCCACCCATGCACGCCAACCAGGCATTAACGTCAAGTTTCTCGATGCGCAGATCGACCCTGAGGTCTATTTGAGCCTCAAAGCCCGGAGATTCCCCGGCATTTTTGTCGTCGTCGTCCTGACCTCCACGCAATCATTCCGAACCGATGTGCAGGAATTGGCTGAGATCAAGAATCTGGCCCCTTCCATCCGAACCGTCCTGTTCGGCGCCCACCCAACCTTCATGCCAACTCCCTGTCTCTCTGCTCCTTCAGTGGATTTCATTGTCCTCCGCGAACCAGAACAAACCATTCGGGAGCTGGTGGGTGCTCTCGCAAAAGGCGCTCCCGTTTCCCAGATTCCCGGTTTGGGTTTTCGGGGATCCAATGGCCAGGCATGCTTCACCCCCCCCCGGCCTTTTTTGCCCATGGATGACCTTCCCATTCCCGATCGTTCCCTGCTTCCGCCGGTAAAGGATCATTTCAATCCAGTGGTCAGGCGTCTTCCCTACACGACCATGCAGACTTCCCGGGGTTGCCCTGGCCAATGCATTTTCTGCACTGCCCCGACATTCTATGGCAACCGGTATCGCTTCCGCTCAGTAAACAATGTGCTTAAGGAGCTTCGCGAAATCAAACGGCTTGGGTTCCGGGAGGT
>CAZKPI010000006.1:4405-20375 GCA_964554555.1 uncultured bacterium | reverse complement strand
ACTTTTACCGCCTTGAAGGACAGGAACCACCAGATATGCGAGGCCATGCTTCAAGAGAACCTGGATTTGTCATGGATTGCCAACGGCCGCGTCGATATGATCGATCGTGAAACCATGATCCTGATGAAAAGGGCGGGTTGCCATTTGCTGAAATTCGGAGTTGAATCTGGAAGCAATGAACTCCTCAAAAGATATCGCAAAGGCACCACAACCGCCCAAGCAGAAGAGGCCTTTCGGCTTGCTCGGGAAGTTGGCCTGGACACTCATGCCCACTTGGTTCTTGGGGGGCCGGGGGAAACTCCGCAAACCATCCAGCAGACCGTTCGATTCGCTCAAAAGTTGAAACCCACAACAGTCAGCTTTGGAATCCTGACCCCATATCCAGGAACCGAACTGTTCGAAATGGTCAGACGCCGGCACCCCGAAATATCGGATGGCTCAGAATCCACGATGGAAACTCTCCACACCACCGGGTTCTATTCTGAGTCCATTTGCAACTTGTCAGGAGAGTTTCTCGCCCGATCGGTTTCTCAGGCCTATCGTCGATTCTATCTTCGTCCACGATACCTCTTCCATCGCTTACGAAGCATCAGGTCTTTCGACGAGCTGTTCATTCTTGCCATGGCAGGGATCAATGTGATGTATTTTGCCCTGACAGGAGAGAAATAATGGCTTTGCCGTTCCCGTTTGTCAGTGTCATCGTCCCGGCTTTGAATGAGGCGGCTTCCCTGGGCGAATTGTATCAAAGGACGTCGGCCGCTCTCCACGACCAGCCCTTCGAGTTTCTGGTCATCGATGATGGCAGCACGGACAGCACAGACGAGGTGATAGCCCGACTTCAAGCCACCCATGGCAACATTGGCTACCTTCGCCATTTCCGGAATCATGGCAAATCTCTGGCATTGATGCAGGGATTTCGCCTTGCCAGGGGAGACGTAGCCGTCACCATGGATGCCGATCTTCAAGACCATCCTGAGAGCATTCCCGCATTCTTAAGCAAATTGTCCGAAGGCTTCGACCTGGTCAATGGGTACAGAACTGAGCGTCAGGATGAACCAGCCAAGATTCTCGTTTCCCAAATCTTCAACTACCTCACCTCCCGTCTCACCAGTTGTCCCTTGCATGACATCAACTGCGGTTTCAAGGCCATGACCCGCCGGGCCTACAAAGGCCTTGCCCTGCGGGGAGACCTTCATCGTCTGATTCCCGCCCTCGTCGCAGCTCGCGGTCTCCGCATCACCGAAATTCCGGTCCCCCACTCCCCCAGAAAGCACGGCACGTCCCGATACAGCCTTCTCCGACACCGTGGCCTTCTCGATATCATTACCGTTGCCGCATCCAATTCCACTCAGACCCGGCCGTTCCACGCATTTTCGGAGGTGGCGGGGCTTTTCTTGGTTACCGGCTTGCTGACATTCTCCGGATGGGCCGCCTGGTTCTCTCAAGGAAACGGGACCCCAGGACGGTCCCTTGTCGCAGAGGTTCTCCGGGCCTCCAGCAGTTGGTTCATCCTGTTGGGCACCGTCCTGCCATTGTTTGGCTTCACCATTGAAGTCCTGGCGGATCGTCAGCAAACTGATCAGTGGCGGGAATCCCTGATCCAACAGCAGATCCTTCCTCGCAACTGACATTTTCGGGAATGAGGAGCCAAGAAGCGTTTCACGCAAGAGCCGACGCTCTTCGCTTCGCCAATCGCTTGCACAACCCATTCATCCGCCCGAAGGAGCGTCGATTGGCTGAGCTCGTGGCCGATGAAATTCCTCCCACCTGCCGAGCTATTCTGGAAGTCGGAAGCGGAGAGGGAGCCAACCTCCATTACCTTCAAACCGTGGTCCCCCATCTCCACCTCATCGGGTTGGATTTTTCCCAAGAAAAAATCAGATTCCAAATGAGGCATGTTCAGTCCACCTGGGGAATCGTTGGAGATGCTCTTTCCCTCCCGTTTCGGTCCCGGTCAGTGGATTTTGTCCTGGGCCGGGACCTGTTGCACCACTTGGTTCCAAAGAGGTCGCAGGCCATCCGAGAAATCCACCGAATTCTTCGCCCAGGCGGTCGAGCCGTTTTCTTCGAGTCTGATGGCCGGGCGTGCATCAACGGTGTATTCCAACTCATGTACCCCGTGGAGCGGGGCATGCGTCTTTCGCAGGCCCGCTCCCTTCCACCTCTTTTCTCCGGATTCGCGAAATGCCAGCTCAAGATGATCGAGGCGAGCTTTGCCGTTCGCGCCCTTGGGTTCCTTTTTGGCTACCCCCGAGCGGATTCCACCCCCCTGCTATGGCTCGCGTTCCGACTGGCCCAAGCTTGGGAAACAGCGCTCGAATACGTTCTCCCCACCGATCGGTGGACCTACATGATGGTGGTCGCGGAGAAGTAGGCATGTGCGGTATTTTCGGAATCATGTCCCCTGATGGGATGCCCATTCCTGACCAATTGATCGCAAAAATGGCCCAGGCCCTGCACCACCGGGGACCTGACCATACCGGAATTCATACAGCCCCTGGAATATCCATGGGAAATACCAGGTTGGCCATCATCGACCTCGCGACCGGAAATCAGCCGCTATACAACGAAGATGGAAGCCTGGTCATTGTTTTCAATGGGGAAATTTACAATCACGCGGACCTCAGACGGAAACTGCAGGAACAGGGGCATCTCTTTCGCACCTCCTCCGACACGGAGGTGATTCTTCATGCATTTGAAGAATATGGAAATGACTGTGTTTCCCAATTGAACGGGATGTTTGCCTTTGCGATCTGGTCCTCCAGAACAGGGACTTTGTTTCTTGCACGGGATCATCTGGGAATCAAGCCCCTCTATTTGATTCTCAAGAGGGAAAGAGTTGCCTTCGCCTCGGAAGCCAAGGCCCTTCTTCACCTTCTGCCAGGCCCCCCCCGCCCCAACTGGACAGCCATAAACCGCTACTTCTGCTTCGGCTACCACCCCTCCCCCGATTCCCCATTCCTGGACATAACCAAGGTCCCCCCAGGGACGACCCTCACCATTGACAAGTTGGGACAACGGGAGGTTCGGAGATACTGGATCCCGCACTTCGGGGAAGGTCTTCGGTGTTCTGCGGGTGATCTGGACCAGCGGGTCTCCCAAGCCATCGAGGAGGCCGTTCGGGCGGAACTCATTAGTGATGTCCCAATGGGTATCTTTCTCAGCGGGGGGATTGATTCTTCCGCCGTTGCCCTCTATGCCAAGCGGAATTCCCAAAGTTTGACCCACTCATTTTCCCTTGGCTTCGCCGAAGCGTCCCACGATGAATCGGCGGATGCCTTCCTGGTGGCTCGACATCTCGGCCTGAATCATCATGAACTCAGAATGACGCCAGCCACCATCATCAGCACACTTCAGGAAGTTGCCGAGGTGCTGGATGAACCATTTGCCGACCCCACGGTCATCCCCCTTTTGGCTTTGGCAAAATACGCTAGATCATGGGTCAAAGTGGTCCTGACCGGGTGGGGAGGGGATGAACTCTTCGCCGGGTATCCGACCTATTTTGCCCATCTCTTGGCCAAACGATATCGCTGTCTCCCCGAACCGATTGCCCACCGATTTTTCCCCTGGGTAGTCGCCAAATTGCCAGTGGGAACTGGATATATGTCCTTGGATTTCAAAGCCCGCAAGTTCCTTGAGGGGATGGATGAACCTCCCGAGATTCAGCATTTCCATTGGATGGGGTATTTTTCTTCTCACGAAAGGTCCAATCTGTTCCGTCCGGACATACTGGGATGCATCCATGAACCCGCGTTGGCCCCTGTTTGGGCCGTCAAGGCAACTCTCGAAGACCCCGATTTGATCAGTCGGATCCTCAACCTTGACGCTCGATTTTTCCTTGAAGGGAACGGCCTTTTTCAGGCGGACCGCATGACCATGGCGGCTTCTCTGGAGGCCCGGGTACCCCTCCTGAACCACGTTCTGACAGGCATTATCGCCCCAGTTCCGACAGCGCAGAAAATGCCGGGCGGGCACCCCAAAGGTCTTTTTCGTAGGGTGCTAAAGAATCTCCTTCCTCGAAGAATCATCCGCAAACCCAAAAAGGGGTTTGGACCTCCTTCCTCCCAATGGATGAAAGCTTCGGTCTTTCCTTTTTTCAATGCAGCATTTTCCCATGAGAGCATCGAACACAACGGCATTTTCAATGGCAGTGAGGTCAAGAGATACTTTGAAGAGCATGTCTCCGGAACCGCTGACCATGGCAGGAAACTATGGGCACTGCTCAGTTTTCAAACATGGTTTGATAAATGGATTCTGAACAAATCCAGACCGTTGGAACTTCAAAATCGAAGGAACCCGTGAATTCATGAACTTGCCACCGTCCTCTTCCTCGGTCCCCCCGGAGACTTTCCGAACGGTCCTGGTCTTTCCTTCCAATCAAGGAAGCGTTCAATCGCTCTTCACTTTTCACAAGGAAGAAGGCATTGGGGCAAAGCCTCCCCTGGGAATCGTCAGCTTGGCCACGGTCCTCCGGAAAGGAGGTTTCCTGGAAACCCATTGTCTTGATGCCCAGCGAGAACACCTCACTCCAGAGCAAACTGTGGCCGCCTTGCAGGGAAGACCCCCCCACGTGATTGGAATAACCATCTGGACGGATTTCTGGTTTCCCGCCTGGCGGACGGTCGAGCTCGCCAGACAGGCCTTTCCCGAATCCATTATCGTCCTTGGGGGCCCCCACTGTTCGGTTTTTCCGAAAGAGACAATGGAGGCATCTTCCGCAGATTTTTTGGTGGTTGGAGACGGCGAAGAGACCTTTCTCAACCTTGTTCGGGGCCTTGCCAAAGGGGAAAGAAATCTCGATCTCCCAGGATTATGGCGACGAGGCCCCGATGGCATTCAAGGCCCGAGCATTCCGGTAGCATTTGTCTCCAATTTAGAGGCACTCCCTTGGCCGGACAGACGTCTTCTCCCATTCGAAAAGTATTATTCCCTCCTCAACCCCAGTGATTTTGAAACAACGATGGTCACATCCCGGGGATGCCCTCACCGTTGCATTTTCTGCAAAGTCCTCGGGCAGAAGGTTGCTTCACGCTCAGCGCAAAGCGTAATCAGGGAATTCCAGGACGTGGTCGCTCTCGGCATCCGTGACATTCAGATCTACGACGACACATTTACTTGGTCCAAACAAAGGGTCATGGACATATGCCAAGGGATCCTAGATGCCCGCCTCGACGTACGCTGGGCCATCCGTGATCGCGTCAACAGGGCAGATCTGGAAATGTATCACGCCATGCGAAAGGCCGGGTGCTACCGAATCCACTTTGGAATCGAAAGCGGTTCAAGGAGAATACTGGAAACTTCCCAAAAAGGGATCACCCTGGAGGAAGCGAGAAGGGCCATTTCCCTGGCGCAAACCGCGGGGTTTACCACCCTCGCCTATTACATGTTCGGCTTTCCCTCGGAAACTCGTAACGATGCAATGGCCACGATTCGATTCGCGAGGGAAATTGCCTCCGACTATGCCCTTTTCGCGGTCCTTATCCCATATCCGGGCACCCAGTTGTATATTGATGCGTTGAAGAATGGAGCAATTCAGAGAGACTTCTGGCGTGATTTTGCCAGACACCCAACTCCTGATTTTTTCATTCCTCATTTGATGGAGGATCACATGACCCGGAAGGAATTGATCTCGCTGAAAGACCGAGCTTTGTTTTCATACTATTTTCGCCCCAAGCGGTTTTTTCGCGAGATTTCCAATTTGACATCCGTGAAAGAACTTTGGCGGAAATTCTCCATGGCAAAGAACATTCTCCAGGACTTCCTTTCCCTTTCATGATCTTTCCCCCGATTGAAGAATCAAAGAAGAGCCCAGCATTTCGCACGAATGTGGATTCACCTCCGAACGGCTTTCCCTTTCAGGGAAAGGCGTAGAGACGATATTGCCCGAAACTCCGAAGATTCCCAGGAGGAAGCTCTGCCAGGAAGGAATCCGGAAGATACCCTTCGTAGGAAAGTAGATACCTGACTCGGTGTTGCTCGATGATTTTCCTTATCGGCTCCATCAGACGGGGAAAAAAAGGTTGCAACCTCTGGAACCCATACCCATGGCCGCCAAACAGGACCGCCTTGCCGGTCTTGTAGGCGACGAGGTCATGCCAGTGGATGGGGTAACACAACACGATCCCGTCGGGTTGTTCCTTCAGCCAATCGATCGCCGCCTGTAGATCGTCGTCCACCTTCAAGGTCTTGCTTGATCGCATCGTCCGCAGAAACTGGAGGTAAACAACCAGGCTGGCCAGACCGGCCCCACCCAGGAACCACTTCATGATGGGAAGGAGCTGGCCCCCCGACCAGAAAAGACCAACCAGCATCGCGGCTGGAACCCCCGCGTTGTAGACATAGAGATACCCATTCCCAAGGAATCGCATGAATGGCAGAAAGGTGGTCAAAACCACGAACAGAAGGGTTCCGGTCAGCCAAGCCCCCAAGGCCTTGACACCGGTGTCAAAAAGGCCTTCTGGTTGAACCAGAAGGATTGCGGCGAGACATCCCAGCACCCCCCAACCCCAGGGGTTGAACCCACCCAAAAAGGCGATTCGTTTCAAGAACCCGCTCACCCCCCCGGCAAAGTAACCGGTCCGGCCTTCCTCCGACTTCCTCCCATAGATGGGCGATTCCAAAATGGGATGGGCGGTCAACCAAGGCCAGTTCCGGTTCCAGAAACTCAAAATGTCCCAATGCGCCCGAAGAACCTTCAGGTAGAACCCCCGGCTAATGATCAAAGCGACCAGAGCGGCACCCGGAATGAATGCCAGAGGACGCCAATCCCAAGTGAGAATCCCTCCAATCAAACAGAGGAACCAGAACAATTGAGTGGTCATCTTGTGGGTGAGAAGAACCAACCCGGCAAAAAAAGCGACCAATACCAACAACCACCGGGACATGCCAAAATAGCCAGTCCCAAGCCAACCCAGGACAATCAGGTCAAGCCCCAATGCGCCCAACCCACGGGGGTTGAGTTGCATGTTGTAGGTGATCAGGATCGGTGTCGCCGCATACACCATTCCCGCAACCACCCCAGCCCAGGGATCTCCGGTCAAACCCACCGTGGCCCCCATCATCAGGATCATGCGGACAAGATCGATGGCAACGGCCACGACATGGCCATACTGATCGAAGATGCGAGGAGGGAGATACGCCGCGAGCAACGGGAAGAGCGGCGGGTACCATTGCTCCTCGTCGAGCAGGAACTGGGGAAGTTTCGGCGGGAATTCCCCCGTCTTCCGATACGTCTCGATGTAGGCCTTCCAGAACCAGTGATCCACCCCATAGCCCAAGGGTGCCAACCAATGCGGCAATAACCGGGCAATAACCGCAAAAAAGACCACCAAAAGGAGCCAAAGCCAGATCATTTTCGGGAGGCCCCCCTGCCGCCCCTGGGATGGGCGACCTGCGACGGCACGTCTTTGCCTACTCCCGCAGGGTTCCGAATAATCGCCCTCTTTCGATCCCCTCTCATGCTCTCTGCCCGCTCTGCAATCTCCACATTTGGGAAAGGCGGGAGTCCTTCGTCATCAGATCGTCCCAGGATCCCTCCTCAACCTTGACCCCGCTCTCGATGATCACGATCTTGTCGGCGTTCCGCACCGTCGATAACCGGTGGGCAATCATGATGATCGTGATCGTCCTGCTCAGATCCCTGATGGCGTCCATGACTTCTTTCTCGGATGCCGAATCCAGGGCGCTGGTGGCCTCATCGAGGATGAGCAGAGCAGGCGGGCCCATCAGGGCCCGAGCCAAGGCCAGTCGCTGGCGTTGCCCACCTGATAGCCTGACCCCCCGATCCCCCACGATCGTGTCGTATCCCTGGGGCAAAGATACGATGAACTCATGGGCATGGGCTTTCTGCGCCGCGGCAACGATTTCCGCCGTTGAGGCCTGGTGGTTGCCCCATCGCAGGTTTTCCAGAATGGAATCATGGAACAGGATCGTCTCCTGCGTCACATACCCGATGGAAGCCCTCCATCCACGCAAGGAATAGGCTTCCAGGGGTTGGCTGTTCAAGCAGATGGTTCCGCCGGAAGGACGGATCAGCCCCATGAGGCAATCGACCAGAGTCGACTTGCCAGCGCCGGAAGCCCCGATGATGCCCACGGTGGAGTTTCGGGGAATGTTGAGCGAGAAGTTCCTGACCACGTGATGTCCTTCGTAACTGACCGTCAGATCGCGCAGTTCGATCGCTGGACTCTCTCGAAAAAATGGCCTGACGGGACGTTCCGTCTCCATCTCCTGAAATGCGGACGCTTCTCCCATCATCGCCTCTGTCCGTTCGAAGGACGGCAAATACACGGCTAACAATTGAAGGCTGTACTGGGTGTTGTAAACCTTGGGGGCTAACCGAATGAAAACAGCCAGAAGAACCAGGAGGGTGTCGGGTGAGAGATGAAATCCTTCGATCCCTACGTAGATGAAGAGACACATGAGGATGACCGCGGAAAGCTCGAGAACGGCCTTCATGATGTAGGGAATATAGACGGTTTGGAAGTATTAAACCGTGACCCGCTCCAGCAATGGCGTCATCTTCTCGCTTGCCACCTCCTCGTTGGCGGTGGCCTTGACCAGTTTCACGCCTGCATATAACTCCGTGATCAGCGCTTGCAGTTCGTTGAGAAACATGCCGTAATCACGGCCAGCGCGGTAGCTTCGCACCGCGGCATAGCCCAGGATGAGACTGCC
Organism: uncultured bacterium; assembly: GCA_964554555.1. Classification (GTDB taxonomy): domain Bacteria; phylum Muiribacteriota; class Ozemobacteria; order Ozemobacterales; family Ozemobacteraceae; genus Ozemobacter. The sequence goes on along the minus strand of CAZKPI010000006.1, from coordinate 11,699 downwards.
CAACAGAACGAAGGCGATCAGGAGAAAGACCGTGAACTGCCAGGACAACCACAGGGCCACGAGGATGTACAACACCATCGTCGTCAGGAGGGAGTTCAGTTGCACCGAGACATAAAAGGCTCTGCCCAGGCGCTCGGTTTCCGTAAGGGTCTGATAGACAAGTGCCCCGGTCTTGTTCTTCACCCAGAATGGCCAAGCCGACCCCAGAAAGCGGCGAAAGAGGGTCTCACGCCACACCGCCACGTAGGAGGTTTCCATCTGGGCGATCCATCGGCCTTGCAGAATGACCAGCAAGCCCTGGCCAAGGAAAAGGGACACGATCAAGCCGATCACCGCTTCGAGGGTGATGGGAACACCGAACCCCTGGAAGAATCTCTCTAGTTTCAAGGAAAAAGCATTCGCCGACTTGTCCCCAACCCCGATCATGTTCATCAATGGAAGCAGAAGAGCTGTGGTCAACCCCTCCAGGAGGGCGCACCCTGCCATTACCACCGAGAGCAGGATCATCTTCCAACGAAACTTTCGCCAAAGGTCGAAGAGTAACTTGCCACAGGATCTCCCCCCCGCCCGCATTTTTTCCATGACGGGGATCCAAATGGGGGCCTGATTCACGTCGTTTCCCAAGCCTCTCACCGTTTCAAAATGACGTGGTATTTTCCGCTCCAACCTTGGCGGGAAATCCTGCAGGGGAAAAACGTAACGGAGGAAAACCCCGATTGATCGAAATGGCGGCAAAAGAAATCGTAGTGGAAAGAGAAATAGGAAATTGGGGGACGGTTCAGAAAACGCCGGACCAGCCCTCGAAGATGGGCCCACAGTCCGCGAGCCTCATGCGTGGGGAAGGGGCTCCGCTGAGGATGGGGAACCGCGCCAACCAGGATCGCCCCGCCATCCTTAACGACCCTCCGGGCCTCGTGGATAAGATGAGAGGCTGACTCCAATGAGGGGAGGTTGATGAAAACCGCATATATCACCACGAGCCCAAAGCTTTGGTCTGGAAATGGCAATTCCCCTCCATCATAATGGATCGCTTTCAGCCCTGACTTCCGGGCAAGTTCAACCATTGCCGGGGCAATGTCCACCCCGGTGGCCGAATAGCCCGCCTCATGAAAGCGCCGGAGGATTTCTCCGGACCCACACCCGACATCCAATACCTCCCCATCTTGTGGGCCAACCCTCAAAAGATTGGTGATCTCCTTGAAGAGTTCGTCAAAAAGCCCGGCGGGATCCTCCTGTTCACAGGCACCAGCACCGTTTATCAACAGAGGATTGTCTGAGGACTTGGCGCGCGCATTGAAATACTCGACCAGGTTTCCCCATCGGTTCCTTGGAGCAGTCACGACGACCTCCTCCTCCACCGACGCAAGATGATGGCCTTCAGATGAGCTGGCAGAAGGTCCAGGAAAAAGTAACGCCAGTCACTCACAATCAGCTCACCGGCAAGCACGGGCCATTTCTCTCCGCCAAACATCGACTTGAACTCCCCCAAATCGTGGAGTTTTGTGCCCGCCAGAGTTGGGAAGGACTGCCCCATTTCGTACACAGAGAATCCGCGCCTTTTCATCTCCTGCATGCCAAGGAAATGGATGAAGGCGGCCACCCCGCTGGAATAGGCCTCGGGTTTCACGCCACTCGCGAAGTAATTCACCGCCCCCTTGTAGGTCAGAAGCAGCAAGCTCGCTTGGCAGGCCCCCTCCGCATACACGTTGAGCAGGGTGGCCAGACCGAGCTCCACAAGCTTTTTCAAACGCCCCAGCAGGCTGGCCGGCAAGGGCGCGCCTCCACCGCGGGCGAGCGTCAAGGAATGGTTGGTGACGAACTCCTTCCACCCCTCCTCGTCTGCCACCCCGGTCACAAAATGTGCCTGAAAGCCGACCTTCCCAGCCTTCTTGCACTTTTCCTTGACCGATTTTGTGAAGCCGCCAAAGATCTGGGACATCTCTCCAGACAGATCAATGACCGTCGAGAAGCTTGGCACATAATCGGTGTTCCGCCCCCATCGCAAATGGTCGGTGAATTCCATCGAATAGAGGGAGGAATCGAGATAGGAACCTTTCCGATTCGCCGGGGCCAGGATAGGAAGAGACATCTGGATCCCGTGACACCCGCTCTTCCGGGCCTGATCAATCAGATACTCCCGGATGATGGGAATGGCCTTCTTCGAAACCCCCTTCTTCAGGGCCAGGCCTGCAGGACCGACTCTTCCCCCCAGCACTTTGCCCATTCCCTGCCGGTTCACATAGAGGATGCAGCCACCAACCAGGGCACCGTTCTCCAGGACACCAAAGGATCGGGATTCTGGCAGGTCTGGCATCACAAGGTCGGGATGATGGAAGAGCCAGCATTCATCGCAATTTTCCACGAAAGTCAACCAGTCTGACCGGGTAAGGGTTTGCAGGGGAACACAATCGATCTTCACAGATACCCCCTGGGGGATGACACAGCCATGGTGCAGGCGGCATACACGTCATCCAGCTTCTTCACGACAACCTGCCTCGCCTTGATGATCCCAAGAATCTGCTTGAACCAAGGCAGGGATCCGGCCCGGCAAAAGGTCGTCCCCCGAGCATGGGCAGGATGAAAATTCACGGTCAGGACCCGATGCCGAAGGCCAGGAACCTTGTGGTCCAGCATCTGCTCAAACAGTTCCGGTTCCACCTCCATGATGCTGACAGTCTCCCATCCCCGCAAGGGTTCTCCACTCTTCCCTGCATGGGCCAGTTTGAAAGGGAACCAATAGGGGAACTGGGGATCCGGGAATTCCGCAACCGTTCCCGCCTCCCCTGCTGAACCATCACTTCCCCATCGGAGCACCATTCCCCGAAAGAGGCTACTGCCCCCCTGCACCTCCGTGAATTCCCGCTGGACAACGGCCATGGCATCGATCCACTCAGGATAAAACAGGAATGAAAGGTGCCGGTGAAGGGTGGAAATGCCGATCCCCTGTGACTTCGCCCAACGGACTTGTCTCAGAAGACCGTCCCCGGCGATCTTCCAAAGTGCCGGCCTGATAGATCGCTTTGCCCAGCCGAACTTCGACCGGAGCCATTCCCACCATCGATGGTATCTGCCGGTAGAATAGTGGAAAGCGGCTTCCTGCTCCGGAGCTCGCTTCAGGACGTCCACCCAGAAGGCCGCGTTGCGATCCTGGAGGATCGCATGCACGCCGGCCATCCCGGCGGCCTGCTCCGCCTGGAGATAACAGGTATCTCGGGAGTGGTCGAGGTCGTGCCGCAGGACCACCACCGTGTCGGGTAAGCCAACCAATGGCTGCGGAACCAGGGTCTCCGAATGCGGTACAACCGCCTTAAGGGTTTTCCACAGGAAGGCCGCCAGTTCGTCCAGCCAGAACAGCCGATGCCGCCAATTCAGCCAGGGTAGGAGATCTTCCTGCCCCTGGAGCCAAGCCTGGAAGGCGGCAAAGGGGTTGCCGTTCAGATACACCAGGGTGCCATGGCGGATCACGGCAGGAGCCTCCTCCAGCGGGGTAACGATGGCCCGGGCCGGTGTCTGCCGTTCGCCGCGAAGGGCCACCATCTGACCGAATGTCTCCACCCCTTTCCCACGCAACACCCGGCCAAACGGCCAAAGAGGCGGGGCCACCACCTCAGGACCTCCATTTTCCACCACCCATCCGAGAGCCGCATAGGGATACTCGCTTCGGCCTTGCTCGAAGAGGCAATCTCCAGGGAAAAAAGCCTTCCAAGCTGGAAGCACCCCACCGGCAACCACGGTTCCACCGTGGGACAGCCAATGCTCCACGGTGGCTGTGGCTTTGATTCCTAGGGAATCCCCCTCGGCGATGGCAAAGAGGAGGTCCCCGGTCGAGGGGGTTTCTCGCCTGCCCTCCGAAATCCAGCTCGGCTGCAAGCCTTGTCGGAAGAGCAGATTCCAAGCCCCGGTTGGACCAAGCCCAACTCCATCTTTCATCGGCCACCGAATTGTTTCATGGCCGCTCCGGAAGGAATAGGCCTGGTCCGGGGGAACCGGAACTGGACTTTGGCGTAAAACCAAGGCTCTCATGGTCCTATCTTTCGAGCGCCCCCGCTCCTTCCGTCGCAGGCTGCCCCAGTCTGCGTCCGGAGACCGACCGGGTCGACACTACCGTGATGCCAGCCTCCTCGATAGTCATCCGGTCAACCCGCAGTCCGCTTTCCGCGCACCAGGCCCTGACCTGGTCAGGCGTTTGTCGATGGCAATTGGCCGGTCGGTACCAGTCGAAATTAACATGGTTCATTTCGTCCAACGACCAATCCGGCCGGTAATAGGCCTTCAGGATGTGCCAGTAGAACAGGCGCTGGACGTCGATCTTCCCCTTCGGAATCCCCAAGAAGGGGATGGCTTCGGGAACATCAACCTCGATCTGAAGCCGGCCCAGGGCTTCCCCCAGCTTGGTCAGAGGCATCAGCGCGTCCCAGGCCTGCTGGTCGTCCATGGGCCGCAGATGGTCCCGGACGTAATCATCCACGAACTCCCGGATCGGCCCTTTCTTGTTGTAGACGTAGAAGAGGAAGGTGCCCCCCGGGTTGAGGAACCCCGCCAGATACTTGATGGCCCGCTCGGTGGAATCGGTGTGGTGCAGGACCCCCTCGGAAAAAATTACGTCAAAGGTCGGCCCACGGAAGGGCAAGTCCATCAGATCGGCCTGCAGAAACTCCCCGGCCACCCCCTCCTCCTGGAACCTCTGGCGCGCGACATCGACCGCCGTCGAGATGTCCACGCCGAGATAGCGACAGGCGGAGAGCGCCTGGCCGAACAGCAACAGGGCCGAAAACCCCGACCCGCACCCCGCATCCAGCACGGTTGCGCCGGGGCGGAGCAACTGGCCGACCCCTTCCGCCACTCCTCCAAAATACCGCTTGAGCAGCCACTCCCGACTCGCCTTTTTTACCGCAGGGGATTCGTAGGTATCCCGCTTCTGCCACTTGAACCCAAAGGCTTCCTTGGTCTGCTCCTGCGACCTCGCGGTCACCCGTTCCTGGCGGAGAATCCCGTGCTGTACCAGGTATGTGGTGCCGGCCAGGGAGCACCGGCACCCTTCCAGATCTCCTCCAGGCGACGGCACCTGCCCCATCCCCGCCGCCAGGATCGCCCTGGTCCAATGATCCGCCGTGTTGGCCATGTCCCGTTCTCCCTGTCCATGCGACCGTCCTTTCTCCATCCCCGCGGAAGACGACCGATCGCGGTGCTTCATCTGGCCGGGCGGGCCGGGCACCCGAAGACCCTGGCCCCCGCCGGCACATCGCGGTTCACGAACGACATCGCCCCGATGACCACCCGGTCGCCCACCGTGACCCCCATCTGGATGACCGCGTTGGGCCCAATGTAAACGCCGGAACCGATCTTGACCGGCGCCCGTTCCACCGGATCCTTTCCCATCGAAGTCGCCCATTTGACGGTATGGTGCGAATAGATCTGCACCCCCGCGCTGATGGAACAATAGTCGCCGATTTCCAGGCCACCACTCCCGTCGAGGACGACGTTCGGCCCGATCCAGGTCTGCCTGCCCACCTTCACCTCGCCCAGGATCAGCACGTTGTCGTAGCAACTGGTCCCTTCCCCGAACCCCAGGGCCCTGGCCGTTTCCCACCGGTCGGTGAGCAGGTCGCCGAAGGAAACGTGCCGTTTGAACCGTCTCTGCATCAGCTCCCGCAACATGGCATACAGACTGCGGATACGCTTGAGAAATCGGTTGTTCATGGCCTTACTGGAACCGCTTCAGCCACTCTTCAAGATTGAGCAGTGACCAGATCAACAGCCGTCGGTTCTGCTTGCCCTCCAGATGCTCGTTGATGAGTCCATCGGTGATCCGGGGATCGAGAATCCGGAACAGCCGCGCTTCGCCCCGTTTCAGGATCCGTTTGACGTAGGCGAGGCTTTCCCCCTTGAACCAGGTGGCATCCGGGGCGGAAAACCCCTGCTTCACTGCGGAGGTGATCTCGGCGGGAATGTGCCGTTGCATGACCTGCCGCAAGATGTTCTTGCCATCGCTGGTCTTCTGGAAATATCTGAGGCTCTTGTTCCCCGGTTCGTTCTCGTTGATCCGGATGACCTGGTTCAGATCCCGGAGTTTCAGGGAAACCGGGATCCGCATGGCAAAATCGACGAGGTCATTGTCCAAAAACGGCACCCGGGTCTCGAGCCCGTGCGCGCTCGACAGCTTGTCCTCGACCACGAGCAACCCGTGCAGGAAGGTCTTGGCCTCGAAATACAGCGAATGGTTGATGTACTCCTCGGGAGTTCCGGGCGCCTGGTTCCGCCCTGCGAACACGTCTTTGAAGATGTCCCGCGTGGAGACGTCCTTCACTTTGTCCCAGACTCCCGCGAAGAGATCCTTCAGGACGGTGTTCGGCAACAACCGTTGCCAGTACTGATAATAGCGGTCGATGTAATCGTCGAAGTCCGCGCAGACCGCCGCCCGGTAATACCGCCACGGGTATCCCCCGAACAGCTCGTCCCCACCGGCCCCGGACAGCACGACCTTCACGAACTTGGAAGCCAGTTGGGCGGTGTAGAAGTTCGGATAGCTCTGGCCGACCCGCGGCTCTTCCAGGTGCCAGGCCAGCCGGGGCATGATCCGTTCCATGTCCCCCGCCTTCAGGACCATCTCGTAATGCTCGGTCTTGAAGAGATAGGACATGAACTCGGCCTTCTCCCGCTCATCGAAGGCGATCTCCAACCCCGAGACCGAATGCAGGTCGAACCCGCAGGTGAAGGTCTTCATGTAGGGCAACTCGGAGGCGGCGATCGCAGTGATCGATCCCGAATCCATCCCTCCGCTCAGGTACGCTCCCAGATCCACGTCACTGACCAACTGCCGCCGCACCGCCTGTCGGAAGAGCCGATCCAATTCCTCCGCATACTCCGCCTCACTCGTCCGGCCGGTCGGTTCCTGAAAGTCGAAATCCCAGTAGCGGAACGGTTTCAGCTGGGTGGCCTGGCGCCCCACCGACAGCCGGGCCCAGCAACCCGCCGGGAACATGCGGATACCCTGCAGGAATGTCCGGTCAGTGAAGATGTTCTGGAAGGTGAAATACTCGTACAGAGCCTCGTAGTCCACCTGCCGGGCCAGGCCGGGGAAGGCCAGCAACGCCTTCTGCTCCGATCCGAACAGGAAGGTGGCACCCTGGAACGTGTAATACAGAGGCTTGATCCCGTACCGGTCCCGGGCCAGGAACAATTCCTGTCGGGTCCGGTCCCAGATGGCGAAGGCGAACATCCCGTTGAATCGCCGGATGCAGTCGGAACCCCACTCGGCGAAGGCCTGCAGGACCACCTCCGAATCCGTCTTCGA
>CAZKPI010000006.1:0-4389 GCA_964554555.1 uncultured bacterium | reverse complement strand
TCCAGCTCGACCCGCAGTTCCTGAAAATTGTAGATCTCGCCGTTGTAGACCAGCGCATACTGCCCGTCCGCCGTCACCATCGGCTGGTGCCCGGCGGGGGAAAGATCGAGCACCGCCAGCCGCCGATGGCCCAATCCGACGAAGCTGTCGGTGTAAAAGCCTTCTCCATCGGGGCCCCGATGGGCCACCGCGTCGGTCATCCGGCGCAAGGTGACAGGGGAAACCGGCTCCCCCGTAAGATGGAAGACACCTACGATCCCGCACATGGCAACGATGGCCGTCCTTTCCTGGGCCCAGGGGAAGTCACAGGGTCATGTCCCGATGTCTTTCAGGGTGGCGACCACATAGTGGAAATCCTCGGCAGACATCCGGTTGTGTAAGGGGATGGCCATCGTGAACCGGTCGCAATCGCGGGCTCCCGGGAAATCGTCAGGGCGCAGGCCGAAACGCTCACGATAGTATCCCAACATGTGGATCGCATGGGTCCCCGGCCGCGTGCTGATCCCCTTCTGTTGAAGCTTCTCCATAAGGATGTTGCGCGGGGCGGGAGCTCGGGACTCATCTACCCAGGTGACGAACGACTGCCAGGCATGGCCGTATCCCTCCGGCACCACGGGGGGCCTGAGCCAGGGGATGGCCGCCAGCTCGTCCCGGTAGTAGCGGGCCCACCGTTCACGTTCGTCGAGAAATTGATCCAGCTTCCCAAGTTGTACAAGTCCGACGGCGGCCTGCAGATCGGTCATCCGATAGTTATACCCCAGCAGGTTGAACTCGGCCAGGAGATAGGGCTTCGGGCCCCGGTGCCGTTGTTCCTCCGATACGCTCGCCCCATGGTTGCGCAGGCAGTTGACCCGCTCCGCCAGCTCGGGGTCATCCGTCGTCACCATCCCGCCCTCACCAGTGGTCACAGCCTTCCGCGGGTGGAACGAAAAAGCCGCGGCCCTCCCCAGACCGCCGGCCGGGCGACCGCGATACCACGCCCCGGTCGCGCAGGCGGCATCCTCGATGAGGGGAATCTTCCCCGCCGCCTCGGCCAGCCGGTCCATGTCCGCGCATAGCCCGAACAGGTGCACCGGAATGATGGCTTTCGTCCGGGCGGTGATCCGGGCTTTCACCTGAGCCACGTCGATGTTGCAGGTCCGGGGGTCCACATCCACGAAGACCGGGGTGCCACCGCAATAGAGGACGACGTTGGCGGTGGCCACCCAGGTAAACGCCGGCACAATCACCTCGTCCCCGGGTCCGATGCCGAGGGCGGCCAGGATCAGATGCAGGGCCGTCGTGCAACTCGTCGCCGCCAACGCGTGCTTGACCCGGTGGCGGGCGGCGAACGCCTTTTCGAACTCGGCCACTTTGGGCCCCTGGGTCAGCCAGCCGGTTTGCAGTGGTTCCCGCGTCGCCTGCCACTCATCATCGCCGGTGGCAGGCAGGGAAATGGCGATGGAGCGTGGGGCGGTCATCCGGGGATCCCGGCCGCCCGCCGCCGCCGGGCCACTTCCTCCCGGTGCTGGTCGCGCCATTCAATCAGCTGGGTCAGCCCTTCCGCCAGCCCCACTTTGGCCTCGAAGCCCAGATCCTCGCGGGCTTTCCGGGGACAGCCGACACGGTTCTTCACAAAGGTGGGTCCGGCCGGCTCATACTGGATGCCCAGCGAGGACTTCTTGAGCCGCAGGATCATCTCGGTAAGCTCCTTGATAGTGGTCCGCTTGCCGGTGCCGACATTGTAGAACCCGTCGGTGGCCTCGCTCTTCATGGCACAGACGTTGGCCGCCGCACAGTCCCGCACCGCGATGAAATCGTAGGCTTGCGAGCCGTCCCCATAGACAATCGGGGGAAGCCCCTGGTCCAAACGGTCCAGGATCTTCATCATGACCGCGACATAGGCGCCCTGATAATCCTGGCGTGGCCCGTAGACGTTCATGTAGCGCAGGCCGACATAGTCGAAATGCCGCGGTGTCCCCTTGTAGCGGTGGTAGAGCGAGCGGAACATATGCTCGCCGGCGATCTTGGTGGCACCGTAGAAAGTCTTGTTGTTGTAGATGTGGTCTTCGGTCATCGGCTCTTCAACGGCGTCTCCATAGACGGAGGCGGAGGACGAATAGACGATCCGTTTGATGCCGTTGTTCAGGCACGCCTCGAGGACGTTGAAGGTTCCCCCGATGTTCACCTCAAAGGCGGAACGGGGATACTCGTGACAGTGCAGAAGCCACAGGGCGGCAAAGTGGAACACTCCGTCGATGCCCTTCATGGCCGCATCCAGGATGTCCCGATGCAGGATGTCCCCGCCCAGCCCGAAGACATTGACCCGGGGATCCTTCAAAGCGCCAGCCAGGTTCTCCAGACTGCCCCGGCTGAAGTTGTCATAGATCCGGATCTCCTTGACCTCTTCCCGCAACAGCTCGTCGACCGTATGGGAACCGATCAACCCGCCGCCCCCGATCAGCAAGAACGACTTTCCCTTTACATCCATGGCCACCGTCCTGTTCAAAAATTGCTGTGGATGGAATTCCCTGGATCAGCGCGCCGATAGGCACCCGGGCACGCCAACCCATTCGTAGATTCTACTCCTTGTTCAAGGCCATTCCCAACCCCAAGAGGCCCCAAAAGACTGGAGCCACCGAAACCGTGCTGTCATTGAACATCCCTGTGACCGCATAGGCAAGAATGGCCATCCAGACGCTGGCTCCAACCCTTCCTGGCATGGAACCATCCTGCTCGCGACCATACAGGGCGAGAGAATGCCAGAAATACCTCCCGCCAAGGACCAAAAGAACCACCAGCGAGAGGCATCCCGTATTGATGGCAATCTGAAGATACAGGTTGTGGGGCTTGTCGACCATCCAATTGAGAGGATACCCCGCCCTGATCTTGCCCAGGAAATCGTCCTGGGGGAATTCGAGGAGAAAGGTATCGGGACCGAAGCCCGAAAACAGCGCACGACCGAGAAGCGGCAGGCTCCGTGACCAGATGTAGGCGCGGCCGTTCCCCCACCGGTCGTTTTCGTCGAACCACCAGCGCTTGATGGGGCGGAGCTCCTTCGGGCGGCCCAGGGGATCAACAATCCGGAATCCCTTGTCCGTATGGACCAGATTCAGGGTCACGTCTTCCCGGGAAACCTGGACCACCCTCTGATCGGGGATGGCTTTGACGGTGAATCCCCGAAACTCCCCGGGAGGGAAGATCACCCGCTGAACCTTGTACTCGTGAGGTATTTCACGTCCCGATCGATCAAAGAAGCGGAAAGCCTTGTCGCGAAAGGTGCACCGGATGAACCCGCTGGCAAAATCGACCTCGGCGAAATCATCACCCAGGCGCAAAGCCTGGAAATCGGTGGGGATGAGAAGGCGGTTGGCCACCCTTTCCGTGGAAAAAACCTGGAGCAGACGGTTGCCGCCACTCCCCAGAAGAGAGTGGAAATCCATGACGAACACCAGCCCCAGGCCGAGGACGGCGACCGCGGCCAGGAGCCCGATGTTGGCCCGCCAGTGCCGGCGGGAAAGGATGACCAAACCGGCCACGCCAACCATTGCTCCGACCAGGCCGGCCCGGGAACGACAACCGACCAGACCGACAAACAGAATCCCAATCACAGGTAGCATCAGGGACCGCCGCCGGTCCCGGCTCAGGAGCATCAGACCAAAGGCCAGGACAAAAACCATGGCGAAATAGCTCCCTGAGTAGTTGGGATTGGGGAAAGTGGCGTTGGCACAGCCAGCCCCTCCCTGGAAGACCACCTGCGTGACGAGCGGCCAGTACTTTTCCGGAAGATACAGGAATTTCCCGAGATCGCTCTGGAGAAGGTCATACCCGAAGAATTGGCAGGCCGCCATTGTCCCCAGCAGGGTTGCCGAACCAAGGAGCACCCCCAGAAGCCGGCGGACGGCCGCCAGAGAAGTTCCTGCCTGGCTGAACAGGAAGGTGGTTCCCGCGTAGGCGAGAAGAACGAACAGCCCTTCTCTTCGGTCGAAAGAGCCGAACAGCGCCACATCGGGATACTCGGAAAACACCGTGGACACAATGGCCAGGAAGCCATAGGCCTCGAGCAGACGCCGGCAGGAAGGGGGGAGGGATGACGGCTTTCCCCAATGCCGCCACATTCCCAGTCCGACCAAAAGAATCAGCCACCAGGCTTTGTAATACGAAAAAAAGTCCCAGTTGTCCTTCGCACCAGTCCATTCCCCCAAGGGGGAGCCAACCAGAGAAACCACTTTCAGGCGAACGATCAGGGGAACGATCCCGATGATCGCGGCGTGCGGCAGGAGGTCCACCCAGGACCATTCGGAACGCTCTTCAGAACCCGCCATCGCCATTCACCCCGCCGTCAATCCCACCGTCGCGCCCCGATATCCTCCGCCGAGCACCCCAGGCCAGGACCCGTTCATTTGCCGC
>CAZKPI010000005.1:26363-30003 GCA_964554555.1 uncultured bacterium | reverse complement strand
AGGCGGGGCCCGGTTTTTTCCAACCCGGTCCGCGCCTCGAGCCGCGGTGTGTTCCCCGCCCGGCCAGGCAGGGGTGGAAGCCCTTTCACCAGGGTGGTTCCCTTGGGTCTCCGCACCATTCTTTCATTGGTCGATCTGGAGACCGAGCTCAGGGTTCCTCCGGGCGATTTCCCGGACATGGTCCAGGTTTCCCGCTTGATAATGGGCAATGCACAGCGCCCACACTCCATCCTTGGCAGCGCTCAGCTCTGGAAGATGGTAAACCAGGCTTTCCCGCAAGAACTGAAGAATCTTCGCGTCTCCGGGTGCATGCCCTGTCAAAAGCTCCTCACGCCATGCTTGAAGGATCCGCTTCCACATGGATGGAGATACTTTCAAGGCGACAGAGGGATCTTTGATCAAAGGCAATCCCCCCTTCCCAAAGAGCCCGCCAATTCTTGCCAAAAGGCTCTCCTTCAAGATTCCCTCCTCGGGAAGGGCGAGGGCCATGTCCAGGATGTCCGGCAAAGCAACCCTCCCAGGGCTGTTCGCCACCCGCCTTTCCCGGTTCTCCACCATCCGGGTGAGGACCTTGAAAAGGGAGCCTTTCTCTTCTTCGCAGAGTTCCAAGGCCTCCTTCTCCCTCTCCTGATCAACCAGGAAAAGGGTGCTTTCTTCGACCGAATCCCGGCGCTGCCTTTCGGTGGTAATCTCCCGCCAGAATTGCTTGGCGGCCTTCAACTTTCCCTTTTCAACATGATTGACCGCGATCCCGGCCAGGATCCGGTCCTTGCTCTCCCAATCGAATTCGCTCACCTTCCTGAGCGCTCCCCAGGCCTCTTTGATTCTTCCCATCCTGGCATGTGCCTCCCCAGCCCCCCCGAAAGCGGTGGACCTTTCCCCGTTGTCGGAAATCCTGGCCATCTTCCGGGCCGCCAGGTCTGCTTTGTCCAGGGAAACGAGAACGCGAATGATTTCCCGGGTCACCCCACCCCGGCAGTAGTTGTCCCCCACTCCATTCGCTAATTTCTCCACGGCCTCGACCCACCCAACCGAAAGCGGGTTCAGGCTTCCTGCCAGGACTTCCAGAACCTGGGCAAGGCTTCTTTCGGCCCCAATCTTTCCCGCAGACGCAACCAGCTTTTCGAAAGCCAGGTCAAGGAATTCCTGGTCCCGGGACAACTTCAAGGGGCGCGCCAGGCACTTCAGGGCTGTTTCCAATGGTTCTTCCTCGCCCGTGAAGTCCAACACACCCAGCAGGCCCCGGTAAAACGCCTGGCACTCATCGATCCTCCCACTTTCTCTCAAAGCGTCCATTACGGGATCCAGGACTTTTTCCAGGGCATGGGCATTCATTTTTCCAAGTCTCTTTGCCATTCCTGATTGCTCCATTTCGTTCAGGAATGGGTCCCCCTGCTGAACCAGCTCCGCCAAGAACCCGCCGAGGGATTCTCCCTGGTGAAAGGTCTTCTGGGCGAAAATCATGGCAAGGATCTGCGACAGGATCGCGGTTCTGCTGGCAGGATCTCCCTCCCTCGAAAGACATCGGGTCACGGCCATGATGGTTTTCCCGAATCGGAAGCCGTCGTTGATCTCCTGGGCAATCTCCAGGGCTTCGGTAACCATCCCGGCTTTCGCCATCCGGTGGGCAATCTCGGCCAGGGCGCTGAAACGGAAAAACCGTCCGTTGGAATGCTTGATCTCATCAGCCGCTTGCCTGGCCCGCCTGAAATCACCCTTCATGGAATACATGAGGGCTTTTTTCTCCAGGCCAAAGAATTTTTGGTCCTCTTCGCTGACTTCGGGAAAGACAAGGACGCCATCGCGAAATACCTCCCAAGCCTCCCGCTTTCCCTGGAGCGCCATCGTCTGTGCCAAGGCCAGTTTGGCCTGACGGATTTGAAACTCGTATTGACACAGGTTGGTCTTGACTTCGACTTTCGCAGTCACCTCATCCAATCGATCCTGAAACTGGGGAAGGGCATGAAAGATCCTGATTAACTCCGTCAAAAAACTGCACATTTCATAGATGTTCTTCTTCTTTTCCGCCGCCCCAAGGGCCCGATGGAAAATTTCCTCATGGACAAACGAATAGGGTTCCTTGCTGACCTTTTTTGCCAACCCCAAAAGCAAATGGTCAAAATCCTTCCCGTCGTTCAGTTTGTCTTTGAGATCGTCAAGAAGTCCAATCCGATCACGCAGGACCTGTTCGTTCTTCTCTTTGCAGGAATCATGGATTTGCTGAAAGATCTCCATGAGGGTGCTTTTCTGTTCGTGCGCGAACTTGCACGACTGAAGAGACTCTTGGCATGCCGCCTGGAAAAGTCTCTTCCAATCAGGAAAATGGCAGGCATGCATCAGGGATTTGGCCAGGGTGGTGAAGACCTCATGCCGGTCTTCCGCCATCTTCTCTGCCGCTTGATACGCCTGATCGAAAAACCAGGAAGCCGTTTCCACGTTTTCGAGTTCCCCCGCATTTTCCAGGATTTTGATCAGGATTCGCGATCGATCCCTCTTTTCATCAATGGACAGGGTTGAGGGCAGGCGCCGCCTCTCGGGAAGGTCATCCGCCAGGAGGACGGTCTTGGACAGACTATCGATCGCCAGCTCCCTGCACAGGTTGTTTTCCTTTTCGGCCAGGGACAGGGCGTCCAAAATCTGCTCGCGCGCCGCACGATGATCTGCCAATTCGATGGAGGAGCCGGCCAGCATCTGGAGCCCAAGGCTTCGCTCCCATCCCCTCAAGGGTTCAAGACCCTGCCGAAGCTTCTGATACATCTCCTTCGCCTCATACGGTCCTCCTGGAAACTCGGAGACGATTTTGCATACCTCCCTCAGCGCCTTGCACTGCACAAACCCGGGGTTCATTTCGGTGATCTCTTCAACCAGTTTCACCAGGAGGGCTGACCCTTCGGGGTTGCCCGAGGCGGCGAGAGCCCTGATGATTGCCACGCGGGCCTTGGCCTTGACCCCGTCCGCGTTGTATCCCTCAACCCTTTCGACCAGGGCAAGGACCCTTTCCAGATGCCCCTTTTCCGCCTGACCGGAATGGATGATTGCCTGCGCCAGTTCTCCGAGGACTTTGCCTTTGCACAAATCCGAATCGGGAATCCGGGAAATGATTTCCAATGCCTGACGGAATTGGCCCCTCTTGCCCCGGGAAAGAGCCAGACCGGCTGAAAACTCCGGAGAATGCCCCGGAGAATCCTGGGCAGACCGGTATTGGGTTTCCAGGAACGTGAACTCCTCCTCCGACCCACGAGAGAGGCAGGCCGCCAGCCGGATCCAACACCTCTCCCTCTCGAAGGGGTTGCCCTCCGCCGGAAGGCCTTGCACAACAAAACGAAAAAGGGGCCCATTCCATGGCCGCGCCTCCTCAAGCAGTCTCGTGATGCATGCATCCAGCAGGGCTCTTTGTCCTGGGATTTTCCACATCATCTGCAAATCCGTATCCGGAGCCATGTTCAGAATCGCCTCGAGGAGAAAAACCAGAAATTCCGGATCGTATACAAATTGCAGATCGGAATATTCACTCTGACTCAGCTTCCTGTTGACAGCCTCCACGATACTGGATGCCGCGTTTTCTCCGCCCCCATCCATTTTCGGGACCTCCCCGGACCGTCGTACCGTTTCCAGCCAGAGCAGGAGGAGGCTGGCATGG
>CAZKPI010000005.1:0-26353 GCA_964554555.1 uncultured bacterium | reverse complement strand
AGGCTTTCGACGATGTGCCCTATGCCAGACGGCTGGAAAAAATCGGCCTCCTGCAAAAAACCGATCTTGCTGAGGGCCTTCGGAATCCTCTCGGGGTCATCGAGGGGGTGACCTTCAGCTATCCGGAAGGCGCCTTCGACATCGTTGCGGAATTCTTCCCCAAGCCGCCCTGCCCGCAAGGAAAGCCAGCATAACCTGGCATCATCCACCGCTTCCATCCCTTGGCGATGGGCGAATGCTTCCATCCCCAGCTTAAGGTCTTGAAAGGCCAACCCATGGTGGTCAAAATGGCGTATCTGACATGCACGGAATTCCTCATCCTCGAGAAGCCGCCACAGCCCCTCCCGATCGCCGGCTTCCAACAGGTGCCTTACCGCATACAGAAGGATGTACTCCCAGGCTTGGCCATCGGGCGTGGCCTTTGAGCCACGGCCATCTTCCCTGGGCTTCCTGGACGGCCACCTGCGGCAGAATTCCGCCAGAAGGGCGGACATGGCCAACGTTTCCTCCCGCTTTTCCGCCAACAGCCAATCCCGAAGTGCCTCGTGAAACAGCTGGATCTTCTTCTCTTCGGGGAAGGAGAAAAGATCCTGCCCTGCTTCGACAGCCGCTTCAACCTCCTTCTCCCCAACGTCCAGGAGTTGCCCGGCCAACTGCCATGGCACGGCACCCTTGGCCACCGCCGCAAGGCACACCAGTTTCCTTGCCAGGACTTGTCCATCAGCCGTCAGGCGTTCAAACCTCTCCTGAAACAAGGATTTGTAATCTTCGGGAAGCCCGGCGCTCCGGTCGATGATGCCATCGGTGCCCTGAATCTTGTCGCAATACAGCTTCAGATACAAAGGCTGGGAATGCATCGATTTCTGTTGGAGTGCCGAGATCAGCTGATCGTCAAAGCCATCCTGGTATTTGTCCGCAACCTTGTACAGGATGGCCCGGATGTCTTCTTTCTGGAGGGTCTGGATCTTCATGTGGGCGATTCCTCGCGCGCGGTCGCCCGTCCACTGGACCACCGTTTGATTGTCGGGGCGGCTGGACAGGATAATGCGCAGCCATGACCGCGGCTCAGGGATGTACCAGGCAAGTTCGGGGGATTCGTCCAGCGCGTCCACCAGGATGACGAGTTGGGGCTGTCCCGACTGCTTCTCCACCGCATCGAGCCGGTCAAGAAGTCGTTCCCATGCTTCGATCTCGTCATTTCCCATGGAAATGTGCCTGAGGCCGAATTCAGCATCCAGCCGTGAGTTCAAATATTGCAGGAAATACCGGACCGAAGCGAATGGACTGCTCCGGCGAATGAAATACTCGATGATCGGCGGATAATCCCTCTCGGAAACCTCTTGGATCAGCCGGGCGACCAGGGCGCTCTTGCCCGACCCCGCCTCCCCCCAGACCATTTTCATGCCTTTCCCGGAGAGACAGAACTCCTTCAATTCCTCCAGCTCACGCCGCCGCCCGATGAAATCGTCGGCAAGGGCTTGGATTTTTGATTGAAACCTCAACAGGCCCGAAGAGCAAACGTTTCCCCAGTCCTTAAGTGGGAGCCTCTGGTGAAAGGGTTCCCATAAGGATTTTTCCAACCGAATAATCGCTTGTTCATAATTCAGCTGTTCGATCTGCTTCGATTTCAGTGAATTGAAATAGAAGAACCGCCAGCCGGCCTTCGGCCTCATTTCATCAACCGCATAATAGGCAAGCGGCCACAGGTCGAGAAAATGTGATCCTGACCCGGTATGCAAAACCGCTCCCGAATGTCCTACGGGAATTTGGACATTTGCCGGCACGGCCGTTCCCCCACGCAGGGCGAGGGCTCCATTCACTCCGGATACGATGAGCTCAGCTTCGAAAAAGAATTCCGAATCCAGCAATTGCACAAGGACGGGAACCATGGCCTCAAAATCTTCCTGGCACACCTGATCGTCGGGAGTGGCGCCATGGCTATACTTGTTCCGGAAACTCACGATCTGGGGTTTATGCTTCTTCTCCTGGACCTTCTCGATCTGTTCCAACCGGTCCCATGCTTTCCAGGGAACCAGGGGAGTCTTGAGGGCCTTCATGGATTCCCGGAGAAACATGCACCAGGTCCCCAAGGATGGAGTTCGCAGGCCATTGGCAAGCAACAACTTCATGGGGTCGGTCGGGTCCTTTTCTCGCAAGAGATCCGACATGACCAGGACCGTTTGCCATTTGATGGCCCATTCGAACCCATCGATCAACCGATGGACTTTCCGGAATGGTTGAACCTCGGCCAGGAGATGCTCCAAAAGCTCAGACAAAGGGCCCGGCATTCGGGATGACTCATTTTTCAGCCAGGATTCGGGTGTGACCAAGGGGGTGTTCCTCCTTTTCGTTCCCAAAATGCCATCTCCACTGGCCGTTCCCCATGGTTCGAATGTGCCTGGGTGCGGCAAAAACACCAGGGGGAATGGCCCGCATGGCCTTCAAGAAAAGATCCTTCGCAGGGTCAGGTGGGTTGCCAATTCTAGCCCTGCTATGGAGTCTACCACGAAGGGCCCCTGCGTCGAAGTCCGCTCCCGGGGCCAACCCACCTCCAAAACCGACAACCGCCTGCCGGAGCTGGCAGGCGGTTGCGCGGGAAGCCGAAGAGGATGAAGGCGATCAGGGCTTCGCCGGCAGGGGCTTCCTCTCGACGAACACATACTTCCCGTCCTTGAGTTCATACACATACTGGGCGGGCTGGGGTTCTTCGCCTTCCTTATCGCTGTAGATCAGGCCGAGGCAGGTGACCTTGCCGTCGGGCCCGATCACCAGTTCGCCCCCCGACTCCTGCTGGATGTCGGCCACGAAGAAGTCGCGGGTCAGGTCGTCCTGGGGATGGGTGACGACGATGGGAACGAACTTCTGGTCGGCCCCGCTCCAGGTGAACACCCACATGCCGCTCGCCCTGGGCCCGTAAAAGGCGGCCGTCACGATCTCGGGAACCCCGTCGCCGGTGAGATCCTTCAGCGCCAGGCTCTCGGACCTGTCACCGAGGGTGAAGGTCTTCTCCTCCACCCCGAGGTTGTCGCTGGTCCAGACCGCGGTCTTGTCGGGAAGAGGGCCGCTCACCTGCACCCAGACGCCGTCGTCCTTGAGCACCTTGTCGACCTGGAAGGCCTTCCCCTTTTCCCCGGTGATCTCACCGGAAACCGTGGCCAGGACCTTGTCTTCACCGAAGACCGCGCCGGCCGGGCCCGCCGTCAGAAGAACCACCATCATCACCAGGAAGGGCTTGCGCATGGGGGGAGGACTCCTTTCTCACAGGTCTCACTTGTCGTACTGGTAGAAGTTGTTCGCCTTCATGATGCTGATCAGCTTCGACGCATACTGCGGATCGGTCGCATACCCGGCCTTCTGGAGTTCCCGGGCGAACTGGTCGGGATTGTTCCTGTTGGCCATGCACTTCTTGTAGCGCGACCCCTGACTGAGCAAACGGGCGTGGTCGTCGATGGATTCACGCCAGGAGTGGTATTTGCGGAATTTGTCCTGGATCCGGATGTACTTCCCGTTCACGTATTCGGTCGTCCAGACCAGGGTGGTCCCGGCGGGGCCCGTGCCCTTCATCCCGAACAGGTTCTTGGCGTCCCCGATGCTGGACTTGCCCCAGCCGGTCTCCAGGGCGGCCTGGGCCAGGGTGACTGAAGCCGGCACGCCGGTCAGCTTCATCGATTCGCGGGCCGCGGGGCCGAACACCCGGCCGAATTCCGCCGGCGAGAGCTTGCCCCCCTTGTAGGCGGCCAGGGCCCCGGTGTCCTTCCCGGAAGAGGCAGGCGGAGTGGTGCCGGCCTTGTCGGTTCCTGACGGCGACGGCTTCGCCTCGTTGCCCTTGCCCTGCTTCGTCTTGATCAGGTTGACCAGCTTCTCATAGATGCCGGTCAGCCGCTCGAAGATCCTGGCCAGGCGTTCCATGATCTTCACCCAGGGGTCCTGGGCGCTCACGGCAGGCGTGGTGGCGGCGGGCTTCTCGGGGACCGCGGCGGCCGTCGGAGCGGCCGGGGCGTTCGCGCCCGTGGGGGTGTGCCCTTCCAGGACGTCCTGCATGCCCGACTCGGCCAGCAGGGCCGGGGCGGTCAAAAACAGGAACAGGCACAACGGAAAGACCAGGCCCATCATCCGGGAGTTCGCCATATCATCCTCCTGCCGCGGGTTTTCCCGATCTTACCGGAGGGAAGGCCAAGGTTACACCCAGGCCGTCCTGGCCATCCCCGCCAACCCAACCTGAGAGGGCGCCCGATCGCCCAGGGCCCGGCCTCAGCGCGGGCTTTCCCCGGCCGCCGCGGAGGGCAAGGGGGAAACGGCCGTTGCGCGCCGGCCAGGGGGGCCGCCTCCCGCCGCCGCCTCCCTACTTGAACTTCCGGTGCAGGTCGTTGTCCAGGACGTACAGGACGGCGACCTTACTGCACTCGGTGGAATACCCGTATTTGCCGGCCAGCGTCTCGAACAGGACCTTCACCCGCTCCCGGATCTTGGTGTCGTATTTGTCGAAATCGGGGGTTTCGTATTCCTTGATGGCACAGCGGAAGTTGCTGTTGCCAACGTAGGGCTCGAGCACGTTCTCGCGCGCCGTCTTGGTGAACTGGGCATACATCTCCAAAAACTGCCGGGTCTCGGTGATCTTCTTCCCTTCAACCTTCACCTCGCGCGCCAGGGTCACCGAGGCATACTCGGCAATCGCCTCCTCGCGGAACTTGCTCCGCTGGTAGTTCGAGGCGCTGTACCCCATCAGGTGGGTCTCGACAATGTCGAGGAAGTCGCTCGTCACCACGAACTCCTCGTAGTTCAGATAGGGGTTCTTGAAGGTGTCGCCGACGCTGTGGGTGATGGCCACCAGGTAGTTCAGGATCGTCTTGCGGATCTCGTCCTCGTTGAACGAATACATCGAGTCCTTGACCTCCTTGAGCACCTCGTAGTCGTACAGATCGGTCAGGTGCTTGAGGAAGTCGCGCGGGATCTTGGTGCTGTAGTTGCGGTGGTCGTCCATGAAGAACTCGTACAGGTGCCGCATGGTGATCGGCCGCTTCTTCGAGAACCGCGTGTAGAAGTCATTGAAGATGTGCAGGGACTCGCGGCCCGAGAACCCGTCGTGGCCGTCCTTCTCCGACTCGGCCAGCACGGCCTTGCGCACCTCGGCCTTCAGCGAGGCGCGGTCCTCCTTGGTCAGCCACTCGGGGATGACGCCGGTGTAGAGGTCCATTTTCAGCAGATAGAAGTCGGGATCGCAATATTTCGTGTAGGCGCGGTCGTCCTCGATCCAGTCCTCGATCGCCTTCGATTCGCCCTTGATCCGACTGCTGATGATGGTCTTGGCGAAGTTGTCGAGCACGTGGGGCATGAACCGCAGACGGATCTGCTCGCCGAACGTGTTCGTGTAGATCTTGATCTCGGTGTTGTAGTCGAGCACGTAGGGAACCAGGATTTCGTGCAGGCGGTCCTTCAGCGCCTGATCGAGCTCGTGCGAATCCTGGCCGGTGTGCTTGCCCATGTTGTCGAAGTCCTCGGGGTTCATCAGCACGATGAACAGCGAGCGGATCCGCTCCTCGATGTCCTGCACCTTGTGGACCTCGTCGGAAATGATGCCGTGCAGGTCAAGGAACCGCTGGATGTTGCGGGCCTTCAGGTCCATCAGGGCGCGCACGCCGACGTTGGTGTTGGCATAGCTCGAATGCACGTATTTGACCTTGTTGCTGTCCTGGAAGAACTCGTTCAGGAAGCTCTGGATCTTCTCGTTGGTGCGGATGGTCTGCTTCTCGACGTCGTCGCCCGAGTTGAAGACCGACACCCCGATGCCCTGCTTGCGGTTGAACAGGTAGCGGCGGGCGTAGATCATGGCGAAGATCTCCTTGATCGTGAACCGCTCGCTGAGGGCATCAAAGATGCTGTGGCAGATCGTGCAGGGCTCGTTCTTGAACACCCACTGGTACTGCTTGTGCTTGAACAGACGCTTTTTGAGGCCTTCGTCCTCGACCAGCTCCCGCAGAAGGTCGGCCCGATACTGGCGCGGCACCATCAAAAAGGGGTTGTCATGGTTGGGGCAGGGAACCTCGAAGAAGGTGACGCCTTCGGGCCGGGAGTGGGTCTTGCCGTCCTTCCCGTCGCGGCCCAGGGCATCGAGAAACGACTTGCCCTCGAGACCGTCGAGCCGCCGCGATCCGGCCTCGCCGCCTTCCTCGTAGGGGATGCGCCAGACCACCTCGTACATCAGCCCGTCGTCGAGCCGCACGTATTTCTCGAACTTGTCCATCAGATTGTTGAGGAAGGTGCTCTTCCCACTGCCGGCGGGCCCCTTGAAGACGTAGATCTTGTTGGGGGCCGAACTCATCCGGAAGGACTTGGCCAGGTTGACCAGCCGGTTGGAGAACAGGCGGTCGGCGAAGAAGGGCTTCTCGGTGTTCTCGATGAACAGGGGGTCGAGGTTGTACTGCAGGAAACCGATCGACTCGGCGTCGCCGGGATACTCGTCGGTGACGTCGGCGATGTGGTAATGGATCATGTCGTGGAAGAGCTGGAAGATGTTGCGGAAGATGCGTTCCCCTTCCGGCTTGATGCGGTCGATGAAGTCCTCGAACCGGAGGGCCTTGTGGGTGCTCTCGGAGGCAAGGTTCTGGATCAGCTGTTCAATGAGATGGCTGGTGGTCATGACGGCTTCTCCATGCTCGTGCTCATGACTTCCCGCGACAGTTGCCGGTCCTGCATGGTGTAGCGGACCTTCTGCCACTTCAGGGTCACCTTCTCGGCTTCCTGGAAGTATTTCTCGAGGTCCTCACGGTTCATGTCCTCGAACGAGCTGACGTCGATCTCGTGCGTCTCAAGAATGACCTTGCCGCCCCACAGGAACTCGATGCCCAGCATGGTGTTGGGGATGTACTCGCGTACCAGTTCCTTGCCCTCAAAGGTGTGGACCAGATACAGGGCCCCCGAATTGGCGGTGATCTCCTGGTCAACCTTGATCTGGGGCGGGTGGTAGAGCGACTCCAGCATCTTCCTCTTGTAGTCCTCGGCCCGCCGGCTCTTGATGTAGTATTCCCACGCCGTGCGGCTCTTGTTGATGCGCTTGCCGACCACGAACAGGTTGAACTCGTTGACGAAATCCTGGTCGATGAACTGGTTGATGGCCGTGGCGTCGGAATGGTAGGTGCGGACGTCGAAGATGAACTGCCGGCCGGCCCCGGTCTTCCGGTCGTAGGCCTTGCGGGCCTCCAAGTCATGGATCTTCTCGAAATCGTAGCTGAGCATGCCGCGGTCAGCCTTGGCTTCCAGGTATTTGAACATCCGCAGTCCGACGGCGTAGGGGTTCAACCCGACCCGCGACAGCGACACGACGCCGGCGTTGATCCGGCTGAAGTCGAACTCGTGGGTGCGCAGACGCGGATCGGCCAAAAACAGTTTCTCGTGCCAGTAGCTGGCCCACCCCTCGTTCAGGATCTTGGTGCGGATCTGCGGCTGGAAGTACAGCGAGGTCTCGCGCACGATCTGGATGACGTGCTTCATCCAGTCATTCTCGGCCTTGTTCAGCTTCGCCGAGTGCTCCATCACGTATTCCATGACATCGCCCGGCGGGCGCTTCCGGGTCTTGATGCGCTTCTCGAATTTCAGGGCGAAGTCGACGAACTTCTGGTCGACGTAGGCCAGGAACAGGTTGCGGGCCGTGTCCGGATCGTTCTTCGCGGCCAGCTCGTTATACCGGTTCAGCTCCTCGACAAACCGGAAGGTGTTCACCTTCACCACTTCCTGCAGGTACTCGTCGAAGAAGTAGTTGAACTTCGCCTCGGCCACGCTCACCGTCTTCGTCTCCACGGGGCGGGCGAGATCCCCGGCGTAGTCGACCAGGTTGTCCATGTTCCGGGCGAACTCGATGACATAGTCAACCCACCGCCCCTTCTCGTAGCGCAGTTCCTTGATCACGTTGGCGTGCGCCAGGGCCCGGCCGCAGAAGTCGTCGTTCCAGGTCTTGGCGAAGAACACGTTGTTCTGGAAGAAGTCGATGTGCGCGATGACATGGTAGAAGATCATGATGTTCAGCCAGTCCGGGTTGTTGTCGTTGTAGAACGACAGCGGCGGACGGGTGTTGATCACCGTCTCGTAGGGGTTGTGCGGGTAGAGGTCGTATTTCCCCTTGTCCTGCAGGACATAGACGTCATGGACCCAGTAGTCGTACAGGGTCGGGATCATCCCCTTCGGGCTGAGCCGGATCATGTCCTCGTTGGTCGTGACGTACTCGATGGTCTCTTCGCTGAACCGGAGGCCGTGGTCGCGCGCGATGCGCTTGCACTCCTCCATGATCAGCTTGTCTTTCGGAATGAGCAGTTCCATGGCGGCTCCGTTACTCGACCAGGTCGCGGATGCTCTTGATCATCTCGTCCTGGTTGCGGGCCGTCTCGGCCAGGGCGGTCATCTTGAGCAGGTGGGGGGATTTCTTCAGCAGGCCCGACTTGTCGAGGTATTTCTCGATCTGGGTGTTCATCTGGCCGGGGGTGCGGCTGACCACCGTGATCCCCATGCGGCTGACGTAGGTCAGCATCTTCTCGATCTCGGGCAGGGCCTCCTTGCCGTCGGAGTCCCAGTCGTCGCCGTCGGTGCCCTGGAAAATGTAGATGTTGTAATCCTTCGCCAGGTCCTCTGTCTCGACGATCTTGTTGACCAGCTTGTAGGCCGAGGCGATGTTGGTGCCGCCCCCGTTGTTGAGCCGGTAGTAGCTGACGAAGTTGTCGACCTCGCGGGCTTCGGTGTCGTGGAGGATGAACCGCTTTTCGACCCGCTCCTGATACTGGTACAAAAGCCATGAATATATCAACACGTGCTGGGACAGCACCACCTCAGTCGGGTCGCCGTACATCGACCCCGAATAGTCGCGCAGGAAGAAGACCATCGCCTGCGACTCATACTCCTTCTCGGGGGAGACGATCCGGTAGACCAGGTCGACCGGCGACACCACGACCTTGTCGAACCGCACGTCGTCAGGCTGGAAGGTGCCGAGCAGGAGGTTGGTCTTGAGGATGTTTTTCAGACTGCGCTTCTTGTCGAGGAACTGGCCGAACTTCCGGTTGATGTCGGTCAGCTCGTAGGTGTAGCGGAACAGCGCCGTCTTCTTGCCCTTCTGCTGGATGTTGGGCAGGTTGAACTTCTCGGTCAGCGCCTTGCCGATCTCCAGGGCGCGCGAGTCATCGAGCTCGTGGCCCTCGCCGCCGCTCTGGTCGCCCGCCCCCTGACCGCCGCCCTGCTGTTCCTCCTTGATCGGCGACTCGCCGATCACCTCGCCCTCCTCGCCCTCGCCGCTGCCGCCCTCGTCGCCCCCCTGGCCCGGCATCTTCGGCCGGGTGTCGTGGTAGAACTTCTCCTCGGTGACGCTCGGCACGATCACGGCCTTCTTGCCGCCATGGCTGGCGATCTTGCCCAGGATGACCTTCTTGGGAAAGCCGTCGGCGGCGCGCTGTTTGTCACGCTCGAGCAGTTCGTCGAGGGTCTGGATGTGCAGGGTGGGCACCCCGGCGCTGGGGAAGAAGAACTCGTCGGTGTGATCGTAGATGCCCTTCCCGCCTTCGGCGGCGAGGATCTCCGCAACGGTGCCGCGCCGGTCCCGTTCGAGACTGGCGCGCTGTTCCGGGGTCAGGTCCGGCCGCCGCCCCTGTTCCAACAGCGGGTCGAGCGGATGCTGGTTGCGCTCGTTCATCGCGGGCGCCTACTTGTTGCTGTCTGGCTTGCAGTAGAACTCCAGGGTCTTGCGGGCGCAGGTCTTGCAGTAGTGCAGTTTGTCGATCATCACCGTGAACAGCCGGTCGAACAGCTTCTTGTTCTCCTCGTTGGTCGGGTTGGCCAGCGCCCCGGCCAGCGAGCCGGCACCGGAGATGTCGGTGTTGAGCCGGAACTCGGTGACCGCCTTCTTCAGCTTCTCGTTGTCCATGAAGCAGTAGTTGGGATCCTGCGTGACCCGGCGGGCATAGATGGCCCGGATCTGCGCGCGGTGCTGGTCCTTCATCTCCTTGGTGGTCAGGCCGAGCCTCTGCTCGACCCCGTTGATGAAGGTCTCGTCGATCTTCAGCGGCTTCTCGAGCCCGCCCTCGCGGATGCGCACCACCTTGTCGGGGCCGCTGTCGTCACTGCTGACCACGACCATGTTGACGTAGTTCATCACTTCCTTCTTGATCGCCTCGGGGTCGTTCATGTAGGCGTTGAAGATCTCGGTCTTGACCTTCTCCTTGTACAGGCCTTCGGCGATCTCGAGGACCTTCAGACACCATTCCTGTTCTTTCTTGTCGGTGGTGCTGTCGTAGATCTCGCGGCGGATGCTGTCGAAGGCACTGCCGCCGAACATGCATTCCTCCTCGTGCGTCTCGTTCAGGCTGAGCAGATACTGGATGGCCCGGCCCAGGCCGCGCTGGCCGATGCCCGAGTGCCCGAACCGCTCGTTGATCTTCGGCCGCTTGCTCAGCTCCTCGATGATCTCCGCCAGGGTCTTGATGCTCTTCTCGCCGGCCACCTCGCCGGCGCTGAGCTGCAGCATTTCGCGGGGGTTGAGCCGTTCGTCGGCCGGCAGGCGGGTCAGCACGACCGCCGTCGACAGGGCATAGTTGAGGTTGGGGTCCTCGTGCAGGCTCTTGCCCTGCAGGGTGGTCTTGGTGCTCGACCCGATCGAGAGGCGGGTCAGGTGCTCCTGCAGTTTGTAGTTGGTGTTGTGGGGAACGTAGAAGATCTTACAGCGGTCGTAGATCGGGGCCTGTTCCTTGTTGTCGATGAACTTCTGGTACTCGACGATGTTGCTGGTGGCGATGATCAGCGTGTCCATGGGCCACTTGAAGGCGTTCAGCTCGATCTCGCGGTTCTGGATGACCCCCAGGTAGATCTGCACCAGATCGGTCTTGTTCTTGAACAGTTCGTCGCTGAAATGGATGCCGCCGCCCGCCACGCGGGCCAGCACGCCGCGGCGCAGGTCGTAGCGGTAGGGGTTGTTGCTGTCGGAGAGATACAACAGCCGCTGGACCGATTCCTCGCCGACGAGGTCGGCGCCCGAGCTGGTGATCTTGTCCTTGGCCTGGTATTTGCCGGTGATGGTGCCCAGTTCCCCGCTCAGGGGGACGGGAACGATCTCGAGGAAGTCTTTCACCAGCTTGTCGTAGTCGTGCTTCGTGAACTCGAGGATGTCGTTCTTGATGTATTCCGTGCAGGCGCCGAGGGGCCGGTAGTTGGCCCAGAAGGCGTCGAGCTGTTTGTCGGTGAACCCGTGCCCGGCCAGGAACTTGCGGTTCTCCTCCGCCGTCGGGTAGAGGTTCATGGCCAGAATGACCGGATCCTCGTAGGTCTGCGACTCGATGGTCCCCAGCTTGCCGTATTTTTCCTTGAGCGCTTCGAGCCCCTTGAACCGGAAGGTATACTTGCGGTTGCGGTCCTGCGACAGGAAGTTCCGATACAGTTCCATCACCTTGTCGACGAAGAAGGTCTTGCCGTTGCCCGGCTCGCCGACCAGCACGAACGCCATCTCGCGCGAGGAGCCCCCTTCGGCCGCGTCTTTCACGTAGGAGACGAAGCTGTTGATCAGCTCGTACATGCCGATCACCGGCCGCCGGCAGTCGCGGAAGACCTTGAAATCATAGACGGTCTTGCCGTTGACCAGCACCTTCTCGACCTTCGCCGGGTCCTCCAGGATCATGCGCGACACGGCCTGGAAGACGTTTTCAAACCGGTGCTTCCCTTCCTTCAGTTCCTTCAGGTAGTTCTTCAGCGTCAAGCTCATCTTCGTTTCCTCGCGAGTGCCTCACGGATTTGGTTGCCGGTCAGCCCCGCGAGCGGGGTGCCGGCGGCGGCCGCCAATACGGGCGACAGCAGGTGCCAGGGGGCGGGGGCGACTGGCGGTTCCCCTGCCGGGCAGGTGGCCTGGCTGGAGATTCCCTCCTGTTCCTCGAACCGTTCTGTCGGTATCTTGGACATGTCGTGAAAGCCAGTGTATCGCACCCGGCCCCCGTGCACAAGGCACCCATGGGAAATCCCCATGGGGAGAGAACGGAAGAAGAACGGACGCGCCGAGAAGGAGGGGCATGGGGTCCCGCGGAAGCGGGGATCGGGACAGAAGGCAGGCCCAGGCCAGGAGCATCACGGGACGCCAGGGCAGGCGCGCGTGAGGGCGGGGGCAGACGGCGGCCAAAGGGATGGTCGACAGGGCCATTCCGGCAGGGGTTGTTTCGGGAACCGGGGTTGTGACCTTCGCCGCCCCGGAGTAACATGGGCCATGGCCGCGGGCCGATCTGCCGGTTCGACCGGCCGGAGGTCGGTCGCCGCCCACGTCCCGGCGCCAAGGCCGGGGAGAGGCCCCGTCCACGCCAAAGGCCGGAGGGCGGTCCGCAAGAGGTTCGCGAGGAGGAAGCCATGGCAGACAGCAAACAACCCGGTTCCCGGCCGTTCTCCGAAATCATCGCCGACGTGTCCCACCACCTGACCGGGGACACCGACACCGACGTCGGCATCCTGAAAAAGGCCATGGACGACCACCAACAGCACCCGCAGGCCAGGGAGATCCTGCGCGCCCTGGGCCGGATGCTGT
Source organism: uncultured bacterium (assembly GCA_964554555.1). Lineage (GTDB taxonomy): Bacteria > Muiribacteriota > Ozemobacteria > Ozemobacterales > Ozemobacteraceae > Ozemobacter. The sequence goes on along the minus strand of CAZKPI010000005.1, from coordinate 13,824 downwards.
TCGACGTCCTCCCGCCGGACCGCCGGAAGGAGTTCCAACAGCTGTTTGACAATGACCAGCGGCACTGGAAGACCATGATCTCCGAGATCATCGCCCGCATCCAGGAGAAGGAGTTCGACAAGGCCCTGGACCTTTGTCAGGAACTGACCTTCTGCAACGAGATGTATGCCGACGACCGGGAGACCACCTACCTGGCGTTCCGCAACCCGCTGGAGTTCGCCTTCTACTGCCACAAGAACCAGCCGAAGACCAACGTCCGCTGGCCGCCCTTTCCCTTCAACGACTATCACTTCTACCACGCCTACACCCTCGTCGAACTCAAGCGGTTTGACGAGGCCCTGGCCGTGATCAGCACCGGTCTGCGGCGCAATCCCTACGAGACGAGGCTCCTGTTCGAACGGGCCGAGATCCACAAGCGCCGCCAGGACATGAAGCGGTTCCTCGAAGCCACCCTGGCCTGCCATGGCGCTTGCCGCACCCCCGCTGATCTGGCCCACTTCCTCCGCAACCTCGGCTACTATCTGGTCGAACAGGAGCGGTGGGACGAGGCCTTCGCGGCCCATTCCCTCAGCCTGGAATGGGAGAACACCCCCCTGGCCATGGGCGAGCTCGCCTTCATCGTCAAGAAGACCGGGCGGACCCTGGAAAGTTTCGACCTGGATCTGTGCCGGAAAAAGCTCGAAGCCATGGGCTTCCCGCTCAGGCCCGATCAGGATTGGATCCTGGTGGCCTGGTCCATGGGGGAATCGTTCTTCGGCCAGAAGGAGTTCCGCCACGCCCTGTCGGCCTACCAGGCGGCGTATCAGCTGGCCCGCGTCCCCGAGATCAAGGCGAAGATCGAAGCCTGTGAAAAGGAACTGGCCGCCGTTTCCCCAAAAGCCTGAGCCCGACCGACTCAGGGCCCCGCCAGAACGGCGGGGACCGGGGCCGGATCTGAGCCGGTCCCGACCGTGAGGCCGGAAATGCTCGCCACCCCGGTCTCCGGCGGCGACCCGGGCCCCGAGGACAACCGGTCGAACACCCCGATGACCGTCCCGGCCCGCGAGAAGATGCCCTCGACGGCCGTGTACAGTCCGAGGGTTCCTGCCTGCACGGAGGCCAGGAGAAAGGCGAACGACAGGATCCCCAGGAGCGCCAGGACCAGATGGGTCTCGTGTTCCCGCAGGAGGGGCAGGATCTTGCGGAAGAGGGCCCGGGACTCCCGAAGCCTGGCCAGGCCGCGGTGCCGCCAATGAAGGAACCGCTGTTCCACCGGATGGTGGGGGCGGCCATGGCCGGGGCGGGGTCCCGGCGAATGGCAAGTCGCCGCCGGGAGGGAGCCGGGCCCCCGGCGATCGTGCGGCGTCCCCGACTTCCGTCTTCTCTCATAGCGTTCGAGCATCAGGAGTTCATCCCCCTCTCATCCGGGCCGCATCGCGGGGAGGCGGAGCCTCCGCCCGGGTCATCCACAGCCGCCCTTCCCGCGTGCCCCCATGGTATCCCGCCGCCGCCGCCCTGTCTGTAGGGGAATTCCCTGATTTTCCTCCCGACGGCCGCGAGCCGGAGAACTGGCGCCCGCCGCCAGGCCCGCCGGGCGGCCAGGTGTCCCCCCACTCAGTCGACCAGCAGGAAGGCCTCGACCTCACGCCTCTTCCCTTTGACCCGGTTCACCGGCAGGCGCACGGCCCGCACCCGGCCGGGGACCAGGTCGAGGACGGCGCCCGAGACGATCACCTGCGATCCGCCCGCGCCGGGAGCCAGGGCGGCCAGACGGGCGGCCAGGTTGACCGTGTCGCCGATCACGGTGTAATCCTCCCGCACCCGCGAGGAACCCAGGATGCCGGCGATGGCACTGCCCGCATCCAGGCCCATGAAGGCCGCCAGCCCCGTCTCCTGAAGCCGGCGCCGCACCCGCGCCACCACGCTCAGGGCCGCCGCCGCGGCCCGGTGGCCGCCGCCCAGCCGGTCGTGGTCGAATACCATCAGGATCTTCTCCCCGATGACCTTGTCGATCTCCCCGCCCTCGACGGCCACCGCCTCACTGCACGCTTCGAGGTGCCGCCCGAGTCCGGCGAACGCTCCGCCAGGATCGCTCTCGGCGGTCCGGTCACTCCCGGGCAGGAGTCCGGAAAACAGCACCGTCACCTCGCGCCGCTCGCCACGGCGGGCCACCTCCTGGAACGACCGGTCCTGGACCGCCCGCCGCACCGCCTCGGACACATACCGGCCCAGGATGCGGCCCTCAGCCAGGGCGGTCCCCATGGCGTTGAACGCGCGCGCCACGGCCTCGAACTCGTCGCCGGTCGGCAGGTCGAGGCGCGTGGCGAAGTTGCCATGATCGATCTCGGCCACCCCCGCCTGGATCACCTGCAGGGGCTCCAGGAACCGCCGGCGCGCCGCCCAGGCCAGCGCGAAGGCCAGCACCAGGAAGGCCCCGGAGACCACGGCCACCTGCTCCCCCAGCGCCGCTTCGCGACGGGCCAGGTCGTCCGTCGTCCGCAGGCGGGCCAGCATGAACCGGGGCAGGAGGAAGCCCGGCATGAACTGCATCAGGGGCTGGCCCGGCAGGGAGGTGTCGCGGAACCGGCGGCCCAGTTCGGCCCGGCGCAATTGCTCGAACGCGCTCAGCATCGAACCGGGGGGTTCGAACCCGGAGGACACCGTGCGGGTCGTGGTGTATTCCCCCATCACCCCCACCATCCAGCCGTCGGTGGGCCGCCCCGCGGCGGCCGCCCCGCGCTCCAGGGCAGGCCGGTTCCCGGACGGCCCGCTGATCGGAACGGTCTCGACATTGGCCTGCCCGCCCCCTTCGGGAGCCAGTTTCCAGTCGAGATAGGTGAAGCCGACCCAGTCCCCGTAGGCCCAGAAGATCAGGCCTTCCGGACGACGGGACGGCGGGCCGAGAAGGGTCGGCAGGAAGTCCACCCGCAGGTGGCTGGTCTTCACCTCGCTGACCTGGCCAGGGTTGTTGAGGATCTGCAGAACCGCCTGTCCGCCCAGCATGCTGGCCATGATCGAGGCGAACGCCTCCTCCTCGATTGCCTTCTTCCAGGAAGGGTCACCGCCCGCCCCCACGCCGTCCCCGCCCACGGGGGCATCGGGCTCGTCGGCCGCCCGCGTCAGGATCTTCCGGAGGAAGGGCCCGAAGGCGGCGGCCAGCTCAGTACTGCCGCTGGCCTGCTGTTCGGCCAGATCCCGTTTGAAGCTGAGAGCCGCCTGGAACCCCGCCCGGTCGGCGGCCACCATGAAATCGAGGGCGGCCGTCGAGGGAAACGGCGGCGGCGGCCGGGCGATGCGGTCGAGTTCCTTCAGGGTCTCCTGCAGAACCCCGGGGGGAACCCCTTTCCGCAATCGGGCGGCGAGGTCCGGCCGCCGGGCCTGGGTCTTCAGATGATTGACCAGGGCCGCCTCCATGAACCGGACTCCGGAATCCAGGCGGAGCATCTCCTCGTGCACCTCCTGCGCCCGCTCCTGGTTCAGCGTCCGGCCGAACTCCGCGGTGGCCTGCCGGGCCACGGTCCGGATGCCCGACAGCGGCAGAAGAACCAGCCACAGGCAGGCCCAGAGCATGACCAGGCCAACGCTCAGCCGAAGCCCGCCCCCGGCCAGGAACCGCCAGGCCCCCCATCCGGCCAGGACCAGCACCAGGAGCAGGCCCGCGGCCCAGGCGGCGGCCTCCCCGCCCGTCATCCGACCCGCCAGGTTCGGCGGAAACAGGACCATGGCCTGCCAGGCCATGTTGCCCGCCACGTCGCCGACCAGCACCCGCCGGCCATCCACCATCAGCAGTTCGGGAAGCACCCCGACGTCGGGGATCGCCGACGCCAGCGCCCCGACCAGGCTCGGCTGGCGCCGGAGACCGGGGGTCACCAGGGGCTGGCCCGGGCCGCGGGGAAAGAAGCCGACCTCCCACCCCTCCTCCGGCGGAGCCTCGGTCAACAGCCGCATCCCCAGATGGGGATCGAGCCGGTCGAGATCGACCACCAGGGCCAGGGCCCCACACCGGCTGGTGGCACAGAACCACCCCCGCACCCCCTCCTCCGCCCGGAACACGTGCAGAAACCCGTGGACCTGGCTTTTCTGGCGGAAGATCAGCGGGGTTCGCAGGATGCGGGTGAGGGTCCGGCCCAGGTTTCCCGCGGCCTTGGCGCTCGTGATGGCGGTGACCCAGCCGGACGAGGCAAACTCCCGGCTCGACGCCAGCCCCAGTCCCCCGTCGATGGTGAACCGGGCCGGCACGGGAAGGCTGTCGGAACCGACCCAGACCAGGTCGTGGGGGGGCATCCAGTTCGCCAGGTGGTTGCGGTAGTAGCCCTGCATGGCTTTTTCCCAGGTTCCGGTGTCGGGGGGGGTCCGCCGTTGAAGCAGATTCCGGGTGTATTCCTCGCTCTTCTCCAGGAAATCGAGGAGCGAACGCCGGATCTTGACCTCGCTCAGAGCCGTCCGCTGGAGGGTCTCCAGCCACCGCTGGCCGCTCTCGGCCAGCGCTTCATCCGCCGCCTCCAGCTCCAGGCGCCGCGCCGTGTGGCCCTCGTAGACAGCGACCAACGCCGGCAGAGCCAGCGAGATCACCCAGAAGAAGGCCAAAAAGAGCCTGGTTCCCAGCGGCGACGGCGGGCAGGTGGATGGGGCCCCGGACGACACCGGGGAGCCGCCCTGAACCCCGTCAGAACCCGTGGCACCCATCGCCCCGGCCCCCCCTGCCCCGTCGGTCACCGGGGCCGCCGGCCCCATCGGGTGGTTCATCCGAGCACCTCCCCCAGGCCGGCCAGTTCCCACCCCGCTCCCCCGTCCAGGGGTCGGAAGGTCACCCCGTTACAGGCCTGGCGAACCGCGGGCGACACGATGATCCGGGTGGAGCGCCCTTCCTTCGACATCGCCTCCAGGTGCTCCGCCCCCTTCATCACCCGGCCGATGGCGGCCCGTTCCCGGCGCCGGTCGGAGCCGAACGTGCCCAGCACGATCGGGCCCAGGTCGATCCCGATCCCGATCTCGTAGACGAACTCGCCCGCCGCCGCCCGCCGGGCCTGCAGGTCCAGGTGCGCCCGCCGCATCAGGGCCGCGCCCCGCACCGCCTGCCGCGCGGCATCCGCCGGGGTCGGCCCGAAGAAGGCGGCGATGACCGCGTCGCCGACGAACCGGTCGACCCGCCCCCCGGCTTCGCTGATGGCCGTCGCCATGGCGTCGAGATGGCGGTTGAGCATGCCCACCACCGCCTCGGGAAGATGCTCCTCGGTGAGGGTGGTGAAGCTCCGAATGTCAGACACCAGCATGGCCCCCTCCACGACGCGGGCCGCCCCTTCCCCCGTCCCCTCCTCGGCCAGGTCCAGGGTGCCAGAGACGAACCGTTCCAGGTCGCGGCGGGCCCGCCAGCCGTCGATCATCTGATCGAAGGCGGCGGTCACTGCCCCCAGCTCGTCGTCACGGGCCAGCCCGACCCGGGTCGACAGGTCGCCGCCGGCCGCCCGGTTCAGGCTCTCCTCGAGCCGGCGCAATGGATCGAGCAGGTGCCGGCCCACCCCGGCCGCGAGCAGGACCATGGCCAGCAGGATCAGCCCCAGCGCCCACTGCAGAACCAGCCGGGCCTGTGCCGCATCGGCCAGGATCCCCTGGAAGGGGACCACGACTCCCACCACGAATCCCGGGAGGTGGCGGCAGGGGTAGGCCAGCCGGGCCCCGGTGGCCCCGACCTGGATGCGGGGCTCAAAGCCGCGCACCGCCCCCTGCATGCTCCGCCACAACGGGCCAACGCCGGTGACCCCGTCAGTCCGCCCCCGCCAGCGAACCTCCACCCCCAGTCCCCCCGCCTGCCGACTGCCGGCCAGCAGGTGCCATTCCCGGTTCCGCTCCCATACCTGCTTCAGGGTGTGGGAGAGGTAGGCCTGAAAGGCCGGCCTGGCCTCGGCACGAAACATGATGCCCATGTCCAGGGTCTGGCTGGCCGAGACAAAATCATAGTACCAGAGGGTGTTGTCGAGGCCCTCGGTGAACACCTGGGCCCGGTCGCGCAGGTGGTAGAAATCGGGGTAGATCGAGGGGTTCAGGGAGTAGTCGATCGCCCGCAGAAGGTATTTCTCCTCATCGGAGAGGCTGGCCAGGATGGCCGCCTCTTTGGCCGGGCTCTCCCGGATCGCGATCCCTTCCATGAGAGGCAGGAAGAAGTCGAGGAACCCGCGCGGGGCCGTGGGCGGAAGACCCGGCGCCACCAGCTTCGAGATGTCGCGGCCATACCGGAAGGCCAGGCAGAACCGCAGGGGAAAACCCCGGGCGGCGAACTCTTCGAACATGGCCTGCAGACCCGGGGTCGCCCGGTCGCAGGGGTGCGAGCGCATTTCGGCCCGCCAGGCGGCCGATTCCATCCGTTCCCGGCAGACCTGGCTGAACTGGGTCAGCAGGATGCCACTGCCGGCATCGACCTCCTCGAGGGACCGCAGGGTCCGGCCGACGGCGTCTTCCATGCGGCGCTGGGCTCCGCTGTCGATCAAAAAGGATCCCAGCAGGTGCAGAACCGTCAGCGGCAGGGCCCCCGCCAGCAGGAAAAAGCCCAGAAACCACGTCCGCAGTGAGACCCCCCCGGGAAGCCCGAGGAGGACGGTGCGGAAAAACCAGGTGACCCACATCCCCCCGACCAGCACGGCCAGCAGGAACCCTTCGGGGGGGAGAGGGACCCTGCCCAGGCCAGGAGGCAGTCGGGTCAACAGCCACAGCTCGTAGGGAAGGTTGCGGTGGACGGCGTCCCGGATGATCCAGAACCCGGGGAAGGAGGCGCTGGCCTGGGCAGGAGGGATCCGGCGCTCCCGGCCGGCGGGGGCGATCAGGGATGACACCAGCCGCCGGAGAAGAGGCCGGGGAAGGGTTCCGGGCAGGGCATGGACGCGGTGGGAGGCACTGGCACTCTCAATCGGCACCAGCAGGGGCAGGAACTCGCGGCGCTCCCCCCGCGCCCGCCGCAAGGCGTGGGCCAGGGGAGCGGCGGTGCGGGCCGCGGCGCGGGGCCAGGCGGCGAAGAAGGCCAGGCCGGTGCCATCGGGTCGGGGCACGAAGTCCCAATAGATCCAGGTGTTGCGGCCGTCGAACCGCACCGGCAGAAGGCGGCTCCGGCCCAGCGTGGAAAAGAGATCGAAGGTGACGAACGTCCCGAACAGGCCCAGACACCGGTTGTCCAGGCGTTTGCGAAGATCGCCCCCCAGGCGTTCGGGATGGCAGGCCCCCCCCACCAGGTCGCCCACCACCCGGCCGCCGGCGGTGGCCAGGCCCGGCGTCCGCAGGGGCCGGCAGGCGCCGTCGGCGGCCACCTCGAACCCGAACAACCGGGTGCCGGCCGGCCGGTGCGACGGCGGGACACCGCGGGTGAACGCCCGCACCAGCGCCCGTCCCCACTGGTCGGGGGTGGTTCCCGTCCGGCGGACCACCCTTCCCGCCGCCCGCAGGACGGTATCGAGCTGTTCGCCGACCTGGGATTCGAAGGTGTAGCCCAGGCGGAAATCGTCGATGACGGCCAGGGCGCGCCTCTGCCAATGCTGGCGCAGGCGGTCGGTCTGCCACTCGGTGCGCCGGGCGCTCTGCCAGAACAACAACACGACCGGAACCACGGTGAGCACCCCCACCCCCAACAGCAGAAGAAGGGACCGCCGGGCCGCCGAGGGAAGGGCCAGAACAGCGGGTTTCCCTTCCCCCTCCCTGCCCCGCGTCACGTCCGCCTCCCCTGGCTTATGCCGCTGGTGAAGAGAGAACCGTTCCCGTCTGGCCCGGATTCCCCGGACCCCCGGCGGCACCAGTATCCCCGCCGACCTGCTCGACGACCTGCTCCAGGTCCTCGAAACCCTTCCCGAGGACCCGGCGGGCATCGGTGACGATCACGAAAGCCCGGGGATCGATCTTGTAAACGAGCTCTTCGAGACTCGGCACCTCGCGGCGGCGCACCGCCACAAGCAGAACGTCGATCCCCTTGTTGGAATAGGCGCCCCGGCCGATCAGGTAGGTGACCCCGCGATGCATCTCCTCGATGATCCCCCAGGCGATCGTCTCCGACTCGCGGGAGATGATCAGCACCTGCCGGTAGACCGACGAGCCCTCCATGAAGTTGTCGACGGTCTGGCTGACGATGAACGCCTTGATCATCGCGTACAGGGCCAGGTTGGGCCCGTAGACCGCCGCCGCCACCAACAGCACGAACACATCGCTCCACAGGAAGGTGGTGCCGACCGGAATGTGCCGGTATTTCTGCAGGATTTGCGCCAGGATGTCGGTGCCGCCCAGGGTGGAACCCGCCTTGAAGATGAAGGAGATGCCGATCCCGGTCAGGACGCCGCCGTAAATGGCCGCCAGCATCGGGTCCTCGGCCAGGCGGGGAACCTTGTATACCGAGGTGCACAGGTCGAGAAAGGCCCCCTGCACCAGGATGGTCAGCACGGTCTTGCCGCTCGAACCCAGCCCGATCAGCCGCGCCTGCAGGAAGATCAGGAGGGCATTGCAGACGATCGTGAACACGCCGATGGGAAAGCCGGTCGCATGGAAGAGGACGGTTCCCAGGCCGACCAGGCCGCTCGGCACGATCTTGTTGGGAATGAGGAAACACGCCTGCGAGAAGGTCGCCAGCGCCATGCCGGCGACCAGCCAGGTCACGGTCTGGGCGGTGAATGATGAACGAGTCTTGGTGGTCATGGCTCGACGTCTCCGTGATGGTCAGCTCCCCGGCCGGTCAGATGGACAGACTGACGGACCCGGCCCGGCGGCCGGTCGGGAGGAACCTCCCGACAGGGATGCCTGGATGATACCACGCTGGCGGCCGCCGGAGCGGGGGCGCACCGGCGCCGGCTTCTACAGCAGGCCGCGCCGGGTGAGGAACTCCAGACTGCTCTGGACAGCGGCTTCCCCCCGCATCTCGATGCCGATCGGCCCGAAAAAGCCAAGGGTGTTCAGCTGGCCGATGATCTTCTCGTGCGGGATCACCCCCGCCCCCAGGGGCCGTTCCTGGTCCCAGGTGCCGTCGTTGTCGTTCAGATGGACGTGGCCGAGCCGCACTCCCAGCTTCCCCACCCATTCCTCCGGGGGGTCCTTGCCCCAGACCCGGGCGTGCCCAACGTCGAAGCAGATGCGCAGGTTCGGCGAGTTGATCCGGTCGATCACGTGGATCAGGGGGTCGGGGCTCGGCTCCCACATGTTCTCGATCAGAAAGACGAACCCGGCATGCTGGGCGATCAGGTCGGCAAAGTACCGCACGGTGCGATTGAGCCAGGGTTCGTAATACGCCGGGCCACGGATCAGCGGGTTGTAGCCGCTGTGGAAGATGATGCGCTGGACCCCGAGACTGCCGGCCAGGGTCAGGGCTTCCTCGTGCTGTTTGCGGCAGAGATCGACCATCTCCGCCTCCACACTCCCCGGCACCAGGTCGAGAAACGGGGCATGCATGGCCATCAGCACCTTCTCGGTGGCCGCCTCCCGCCACAGATGCCACAGTTCAAAGATCCGCTCGCGCGAGCCCCCCGGTTCGGTGGGCTGGGAGAAATCGGTGATCTCGACTCCGACACTGTGCTTCTCCACCACGCGGGAGACCCAGTCGAGATCCTGGGCGGTGGCCGAAATGAAACAAGGTCGCCGGGGCAGGGTTCCTTCCATGTCACACGGTCCTTTTCAAGATTGTCAGGATGGTAGCACGAACCGCTCCGAATGTCGGGGACGTCTGACCAAATTTTTCCCGCCCCCGATACGCCTACACCTTTCGCCCCCGTTGCGTTCCCCGTCCCGTTTTTCGGTACGTCGCGGATCACGCCTGCCGGGCTTCCCTCGACACCCCGGGGGAAGCGGCATGCCTGCCGTCGGCATCGCCCGAACCCGAAACTGGCTGAATACCGTCATGAGTCCCCGAAACCCGAAACTGGCCGGTCGTTGGCAAGGGAGGCCGGTTTTCCCCCCCAGCCCCTGGCCTTCAGGGGGTACTGCGCAGTTCGAGGCCGGTCTGGGTCGGCTGGGCAATCACCAGGGTGCGGAGCCGCTTGAGGTTGTTGGGGAGATCGCGGGTCACCGAGGCATTCGCATAGACGGCATAGCCGGGGTCGGTCACCAGGTTGAGCTGAACCTGGTGGGCATCGGAGGCGATGTTGCGCGGATACCAGAAGGACGAGCGGTCGAGGGCCAGCCGGTTGGCGGCGATGATCGCCCCCGGGGTCGAATACCCGTCGTGACGTACGCGGTAGGTGAAGGTGATCCGGCGCTGGCCGGCCTGGATGTTGTAGAACCAGAAATACGGCGGAACGTGTCGGAAGGCCAGGTTCGGCTGGTCGCCGGTGATCTGCATGCTCTTGAAGTTGCCCGCGCACCTCAGCACCACCGGGGTGGACGCCTCGGCCATCAGCCAGACGTCGGCGATGATCGAGGCCTCATATCTGGCCGGGTCGAGCTCCGCGTACAGGTTGACCAGTTCCAGGTCGAACTGCGCCTCGCTGGCGAGGGGAACGGTGGCGACCGGCGGCAGGTCACGCGTGGCCGCGGTGGTCACCATCCCGTCCGCGGCACGGGCCGGGCCGACTTCGGGCCCGGCACCTTCGCGGGCGCCGACGGGGAACCGCCCGCCGGCCAGGGCGGTCAGCACGCTCACCAGCATCAGCATCGACAGCAGGGATCTTCGCATGTTCATTCCATCCTTCGCGTCATGGCGTCTGCCGTCTTCCTTGTCCATCCGTTCCTGCCTTCACCGGGCCGGCCGGGGTCACCGCGGGTTTCTGGTCGAAGGCAATGCCAAGCATCACCAGAACCGTCCCCGCCGCGGCCAGCGCGGCAGGCTGTTCCCCCAGCACCAGCCAGGCCAGGCCAATCGACACCGGCGGCTTGACGAAGAACAACAGGCTGGCCCGCCCGGCCGGCAAAGCCGCCAGGGCTTTGAAAAACGTGATGTAGCCGAGCCCCGAGACCACCACACCCAGCACCAGCAGACGGGGCCAAAGATCGGGTTCGGGCCGGATGGGCTGTCCCAGCCAGACCAGGAGCGGCAGATAGGTGGCCACACCCAGGGCAAAGCTGACCACGGTCACCCGCAGACTGCCCAGCCTTTGCACGACGCCCTTCGACAGCACCGTGTACAGGGCGAACCCGGCCATGCCCAGCAGGCCCATGCCGATGCCGAAGGCGGTATCTTCGCCGGGAGCAGGCTTGAGGGCCACCAGGGTCACCCCGGCAAAACCGACCCCGAGCGTTGCCGCCCGCCGCCAGCCCATGGTCTCGCCGAGAACCAGCCAGGCAAACAGGTTGGTGGCCAGCGGATTGGCGGCGATGAGGATGGCCGCGGTCGAGGCCTTGGCGAACTTGATGCAGACGGCATGCGCGCCCATGGCCAGGATGATGTTGAGACAGCCCAGCCCCCACAGCCGCCCCAGGTCGATGGCCGACAGCCGGGGCGGGTCGCGCCGCGGCGCGGCCAGCCAGGCCGGCACCAGGCAGGCCACGCCCAGGAGGAACCGCCAGAAGGTCATGACGGCCGGTTCGATCCGGTGCCGGATCGGGTTGGCCACCACCTCGATGGCGCTGAAGGCCAGCACGGTGAACGCCAGCAGGAACGGCAACCGCACCCGGGCCCAGCCGCCCCCGTCAGGAGACGGCCGCGGGCCAGCGGCGGGAAACGGGTCATCACCCGGCGCCGAAGACCCGGCCGGCCCCTCGTCCGCCGCCTGGCCGGAAGGCGGCGGACCGGGCGGAAGGCCGTTCAGGGAGGGGCCGGCGGGAGGGGGGGCGGCCCCCCGGGGCGAAGCGAAAGCCGGAACTGCGGCCGGTCGGGCCGTACCGGCCGCCGGCGCCTCGAGGCCCGGAGCCACCATATCACATCCTTCCCGGACGGCCCTTTGCGGTGCGCGAAACGGCAGTTCCGCGCCGCCTCGGCGGCGGCAAAGAGGCCCTTCCGACCTTGCGGCAGTCGGGCGGGGCGTTCCCCTACCCGGCCGCCTCGTCCGCCACCCGCGTGGCAAGGCCGGGGCCCGCGGTCGTCCGCGGCGAATGGGCCCCGCACGATTCGGTGCCGGACGTCTCCTCCCTGTCTTCGGGATAGAAGCCGAATTTCTTGAGGATCTTCAGTTTTGGCAGGATGTTGTTGGCCAGGTCCATGTGGAAGAACCCGGGGAAGATATCGGGGTTGGCCTGGATGAATTCGTAGATCGGCCGGTGGGCAGGGGCCACCTGGAAATGCGACAGGTGGCTGATCTCGTGGCCGGTGATCATGTATTCGGGGAACAGGGTCGGGCTGAAATCGAGCGGGTAGCGGCCGCGGTTCTCGCGGAACAGCTCGGTCTGCGGCAGGAGGCACAGCATCGACGGCAGGATGCGCGCCCCCATGGTGCGCAACATCACCATCTGGAAGACGGTCTGGTGGAAATCATCCATCGTCTCGAACGGGAACCCCCACATGTAGAAGGCGTCCACCCGCGGAAAGACCGCCACCGCCTCGCTGACCCGGGCAATCGCCTGCTCGGCCGTGAACCCCTTCTTGACCACCTGCAGGAGCCGGTCTGAACCGCTCTCGATGCCGAACCGCAGTTCGACACAGCCGGCGCCGGCCATCGCCTCCATCATCTCGCGGTCGGTGAGGTCGACCCGGCCAAACGCCTTCCACAGGACGGGCAGTCCCGTCTCGCGCAGTTTCCGGCAGAAGGCCAGCACCTTCGCCTTGTTGCAGACGAAAAATTCGTCCTGGAACAGGAACATCCTCACCCCCGCCCGCTCGTGCAGGTGCCGCATCTCGGCCACGATGTTGTCGACCGACCGGAAGGTCGAGTCGTGGTCCCAGACCGGGGCCACCGAACAGAACGTGCAGGGGTAGGGACAGCCGCGCGTCGACATCAGCCCGTAGCCCTGGTAGCGCGACAGGTCCACCTTGTCGAAGGCGGGGAAGGGAAGCGCATCGAGGTTGCGGATGCGCTCCCGGGGCGGAGTGCGCCTGACCTCGCCCCCCGGCCCGCGCACCACCAGGCCCCGCACGGCGGTCAGGTCACCCCCTTCCTTCAGGACCCGGAGCATCTCGGGGCCGGTCCGTTCGCCCTCGCCCACCGCGATCGCATCGACCCAGGGAAAACGGGTCATGATCTGCTCCTCGACCGCCTTCGATCCGACCCCGCCCAGCACCAGGAACCGGTCGGGATACCGCTCCTTCACCCCTTTCATCGCCAACAGCGCGAAGGGCAGAAGGTTGGCCATCACCGAGAAGCCGATCACCGGGGCCGGGTCGGCCAGATACTCAACGATGCGCTCGACAGCGAAAGGTTCGGCAAACGTGTTCAGCTGGTAGTCGCGGAAATCGACCCTGAACCCGGCGTCTTCGAGCGCGCGGGTCAGATACAGACAGCCGAGAGGAACGTGCAGTTCGCGGTCAACCCCCTCGAGATACCGCACATAGAGAAGGTTCAGATTGAGCAGGGTCAGGTCGGCGGCGGTCATCTCTCAGTCCCCGCGCGGCCGCGGCACGTCGGGACGAATCCCCCGCGTGGCGTCGTGGTCACCGGAACCGCCGCCCGGACGGATCGACGGCGCGGGCGCCGGGGTCGTGGACCCGCCTCCCGGGGTCTTGAACCGGATCACCAGCGAGTCGTCACCCATGTCAATCTCGAACAGGGCCCCTTCCCCGGCCGCCTCCCCGCACAAGGCCCGGATCGCCTTCCCGAGCGGCATCCCGCTCACCGACCGGCTCATCACCTTGCGGGGATCGAGCCCCGGCACCGTCTGCACGGCGATGCCGATGCCCGTCTCGTCCTGCAGGGCGGCGATCGCCTGCTCGAAGGTCATCCCCGCGGAATTGGTGCGCACCACCAGCTCGCGCATCGTCGCCATCGTCAGCGGCGAGGTGGCCACCGGCGGCGCGTCGGG